>JAHHII010000016.1 GCA_019358855.1 Timaviella obliquedivisa GSE-PSE-MK23-08B
TTGAACAAAGATTATGAACACCTTCCGCAGACCTCAGAGACTCTGATCTATCTGGCGATGATCCGGATTATGGTGAGGCGATTGGCGTAAAATCTGACTTGCCATAACTTTTCAAACATCCTCTAAGTTCAGACCAGATCTTAGGTGAAACTGTTGTATATGCAGATTGTGCAGGGGTTCAATCTGCGTATGAATTAAGTGCAGTCACAGTTCTATTTCAAATTGTTTTTATTTTCTAGCACAGTAATAGAACTAGAAATTTTCGTTGGTTTAGATTTAATTTTTCACGTTCATTTTATCTAAAATTCTGCTTCAACTCTAGTGATATATGGCTTTAGACAGAGGCAGAATTTACAGATTGCGTAGTTAACAAGTTATATGAGGTTGACTACGCAAACTTATGATGCCATAGTAAGGAAAGTTTAGAGTTTATAGTGTCTCCAGCCGACCATCCCCCGTTTTCTTTTTAACAAAGAGGGAACCGCGTCGGAAAATTGCCTCCTGACAAAAGGATCTGGAGTCGCACAATAAGCTCATAGAGACATGAGAATTTCAGGGGGTCATCTGCTCTCTTTGACGAATTTAGAAGGTTGTCATGAGTGCATTGAAAATTGGCGATCGCCAACTCAACAGCGATCAAATTGTTTCAGCATTAGTCCAATACAAGCTCTTAGAGCCTTTAGTTGGACAAGTTTTACTAGACGGCGCGATCGAGCAAGTCCCGCTATCAGAGCAAGAACTATTTTCGGCTTTGGGCGGCGACGTTAATGCAGAGATGCCAAATCTACAAGAATTTGTAGGTCAATGGTGTCAGCAGATGGAGATTACGCCTGTTTATTTTAAGGGTGTGATATTGCGAGAATTGCGGGTGCAAAAGTTTAAACAAACTTATTTTGCAAATCAAATCGAGGCTGAGTTTATTCGGCTCAAGCCAGAGTTTGATCAGGTAGAGTTTAGCTTGCTGCAATTGATTGATTTGCCTTTGGCGCAAGAGCTCTATTTTCATCTGCGAGATGATGGAGCCGAGTTTGAAATGCTGGCTCGTCAGTATGGTCAGGGACGACCTGGAGGCAGGTTAGGTCCGATGGCAATGTCGGAACTGCCACCCGAAGTGGCGAATCTATTTCGGGGTGGACAAACTGCGGTTTGTGCGCCCATTAAGATCGGTGAGGTTTTTTGGATCGTGCGGCTAGAAAAGTTGATTGCGGCTCGTTTAACTGAGGCAGTACGCGCTAGTTTAATGACTCGTTTATACGATCGCTGGCTCAATGCTCAAGTCAATACGTTGATGTCGCAACCCGGTGGCATTCAGATGCAATCAGAAGCAGTATAAAAAGTATCTCCAAAAGAAGTAATGACGCAAGTTGATATCCAAGTTCGCTCGTTCCTTCCCGTTTTCTATGAAACGTGGCTCTATCGATCGCTACCCGAACATTTACAAGAAGCGATCGTATGTAAACTCCGTCTCTGTTCCTTCAATCCTGGAGATGTGATTTACCCTGATCAGGAGTTGCCGTCGGATATTCATTGTGTTGTGCAAGGACAGGTACGCGTTTTAGGACCGACATCGCATCAAAGCCCAACTTTAGCGGTGTCGGGTAAAGGTTCGGTTATTGGCTGGGATAGTTTGTTGAGGCGGGTTGCAGTCGGTACAGTGCGGGCAGCTTTGCCGACTTCTCTGCCCACCTCTGAGGCTGGACAGTCAATTCTAACGTTGGCATTGTCTGCGGATGAATTTGAGCCGTTGGCGTTGAAGTATTTAATGCCTGCGATCGCTCGGCAAGTGAGCCTGATTGAATTATTTGACACTCTCTCTGCTTTTTTGTCGGCAATGCCCAGTTACTTTTCGGGCGTTAATCTTAAAGACGTAGTGCGATATATTCAACAGGAAGAATTAGCATCGGTACACCACTGGTATCCGTCTAAAACAAAGCCTGTGGCGCTGTTGCTGCAATTGTCAGATGAGCGAGTTTGGCTGGTCAGTGGAGGTGCATTACTCAATACGCCAGTCGGTACGCCCGTTAATTTGCCGCAGCAGTTGCGTCAAGTGCAACCTTCACCTTTTCCGGTGCGCTTGCTAGGAATTGATCGAAACTTTCTAGCATCGGCAATTCTAAAGGGTGCAATTCCCCGATCGATCGAATCATCAATCGAATCATCGATTGATTTACGCTTGTTGCCGGGTGCCGCTGTTGAGACTGCGCCAGTAGGCTTGCTCACCCAAGATCGTAAGCCCCAAAGTTACCCAGTTCGGCGATCGCCCTCCCCTAATCTCACGGAAGATGTGGTGGCTTGTTTCGACATGGTTTGTCAGTTTCTCAAATTGCCTTACCGTCCTGATTCAATGCGGCGACAGTTGGGGCAGCGATCGCTAGAAGAATTTGATCCACTAGATTTGTGTGTTCGCATTGCTCAGGCGATTGGTTTAGATGCCAGGATTGTCCACTTTACCCCTTCGCCAGGTGGACTCAATCGCTTGAGCGCCCCGGCAATTGTGCCTTGCCGGGGTCTTTTAACTGTCCTGTATGAGGCAACTTCCAAGACCGCCGTTGTCGGTTCGCCTCGTTCAGGACTGCTACGGGTATCGCCTGCCGAACTGGCGTCGCGGCTAGACTCAGACAAAGGCTCCTGCCGCGCTGTTATTTTAGAGCGCCAACCCCAAACTCCGATTAAACATTTTGGCTTCAGTTGGTTTCTTCCGCTATTAGCCGCACAACGGGGAATTCTAGTTCAGGTCTTATTGGCTTCAGCATTTGTGCAGGTGCTTGGGCTAGCGAACCCGCTGTTAGTACAGCAGGTCATTGATAAAGTTATTGTTAATGCGAATCAGGGCGCGATGCCGACCTTTGGTTTGTTAATGGTAGCGTTTGCCTTACTAGAAGGCATATTGACAATTCTACGAACTTATTTATTTGCCAATACAACGTTGCGACTAGATTTACGACTGGGAACCGAAGTCATCCGTCATTTGTTGCACTTGCCCCTCGGCTTCTTTGAAAAGCGCCCTGTAGGTGAGTTATCAGCCAGGCTAGCAGAGCTAGAAAAGATTCGGCAGTTCTTAACAGGAACGGCACTGACGGCTGTGTTAGACGTAATCTTTTCCACCATGTACGTGGCAGTGATGTTCCTATACAGCGTGCCGCTAACGGTTTGTGTACTGCTGATGCTTCCGGTCATCATGATTTCTACAGTGCTGGTGGCAACGATTCAACGACGGCTGATTCGAGTCAGAGCAGATCATGGCTCGAAGGTGCAATCTTACTTAATTGAAGCCTTGGGTGGAATGTTTACGGTCAAGGCTCAGAACATGGAAGGATTGGTAGAAGCAACGTGGCGCGATCGCTATGTTAAATACCTCACCAGCGGTTTTACCGCCTCAAACATCACTACAATTTTTGGCTCATTTAGCCAATTTTTGAACACTCTTAGCGGTTTTCTCGTATTGTGGATTGGTGCAGGATTGGTCATTGAAGGCAAACTCACACTGGGCGGATTGATTGCCTTTCGCATCTTGTCTGGTTCAGTTACAGGCCCCTTCACTCGTCTCTCTCGCCTTTGGCAGCAGGTTCAGGAAGCCTCATTATCAATGGAGCTACTGGCAGATATTGTCGAAAGCCCAATGGAGGCAGATCCTCAGCGAGACGATGCCCATGTCCGAATGCCTGCCATTGAGGGTCGAGTTCAGTGTCAGGATCTTTGTTTTGGTTTCAAGCCAGGGCAACAGCAACTCTCGAATGTGAGTTTAGAAATTCCAGCGGGTGCCTTTGTCGGGGTGGTCGGACAAAGCGGTTCAGGAAAAAGTACGTTGGTAAAACTTTTACCGCGTTTGTATACGCCTCAATCCGGCAATATTTTGATTGATGGATTCGATATTAGCAAAGTTAAATTGAGTTCCCTACGGCGGCAGATTGGCTACGTGCCTCAAGATTCTGTGCTGTTTGAGGGTAGTATTCGAGACAACATCACTCTGTTCTCAGAATTTGAAGATGACGATGTAATTGCAGCAGCAAAAGTAGCCAACGCCCATGACTTTATTATGCAAT
The DNA here is from genome assembly GCA_019358855.1 of Timaviella obliquedivisa GSE-PSE-MK23-08B. NCBI lineage: Bacteria > Bacillati > Cyanobacteriota > Cyanophyceae > Oculatellales > Oculatellaceae > Timaviella > Timaviella obliquedivisa. The sequence goes on from JAHHII010000016.1 coordinate 4,044, forward strand.
TACCAGAGGGCTATAACACTCCGGTGGGCGAACGCGGCGGTCTATTGTCGGGTGGGCAACGTCAGCGAATTGCCATTGCACGGGTTGTGGCTAGCAATCCACGCCTGTTAATTTTTGATGAGGCGACCAGTGCTTTAGACTATGAAACAGAACGCCAAGTTTGTGCCCAATTAAGAAGTTATTTCCGCGATCGCACCGTGTTCTTTATTACCCACCGTCTTAATACTGTTGCAGGTGCAGATTGGATTATTTATATGCAATCTGGTGTCGTTATCGAGCAAGGTACTCACGCAGATTTAATGACGAATCGGCAGCTTTACTATAGCTTGTTTAGTCAAGCATCTCGTTAGTTGCACTGATCATTCTGCTGATTATTCCATTCAGCATCACCTTGAAGGAGGAATACTATGAGCCCCAAGATTTCATCATTCAATCCTCTGCGCGTTCTTCAAAACCACCACGAGTCGATCGTTAAACAAATAGAAGAGGAGGCGAATGGAGGCGCGTTAAGTCTTCCTCAGCCTGCTGTTTGGGTAGAACGCATTACCCAGATCATGCTGCTAGGCATAACGGCAACGGGCATTTGGTCGGTTGTAGCACGGGTAGATGTGGTGGTGGCAGCCAGAGGCAAGCTAGAGCCAATTTCTCAAACTCAGGTTGTGCAGTCGCGGGTTGGCGGAGTTGTGACTTCGGTGATGGTACGCGAAGGAGAAACGGTCAAAAAAGGACAGTTGTTAATGCAACTTGATAAAACCCCGCTCTATGATCAATTAGAAACTTTGTCAGAGCAGCGAGGACAGATGATCCAAGAAGTGGCGGCGCTGCGAATGGCACGACAAGGTGAATTTGCGACAGCGACGGGTGAACTTCCTCCAGAACTGAAAAATCAAATTCAAGAGCGATCGCTCCTCGTGTCACAACTCTCTGGTAACCCTGCTGGGTTAGCTCCTGATCAACAGCAACGATATGCCCTGTTTCAGCAGCAGTTAAACAATCAGCTATCGATTAACCAACTGCAAACTTCTAATCTAAACGCCCAAATTGCTGCAACCAATTCCCAGGCAACTCAGACCGAGTACCAACTTCAGGTTGAGCAGGGATTGCTAGATAAGTTGCAGCCGCTTGCCGAATCAGGGGCGATCGCTCGAGCAGATGTTATGAAGCGAGTTGTGGATGTTAGTGCGTTGCAAAGCCAAATTAACCAGGCTAATCTCCAGAAAAGCCAACTACAGCTTAGCCAGCAACAAGCCCAAGTTGAAACCCAAAGGGTTCAAGCAACTGCCTACCAGGATGTCCAACAACAGTTGGCATCGTTAGACACTCAGGTTGATACCACTGTTAAAACCAACGAGCGTCAACTGCTGCAAATCTCAGCACAGCTTAAACAAATTCAACATGACCTGGAAAGTCAAGACTTACGTGCTCCAGTCAATGGCATAGTAGTTAATTTAGTGCATAAGTTACCCGGTGTCGTTGCCCAACCTGCACAGGTTTTGCTCCAAGTCGTGCCTAGCGAATCTCTGATTGCTCGCATTCAAGTTGCCAACGCCGATATTGCTAATTTGCAAGAAGGAATGACAGTGGATGTTCGTATTGATGCTTACCCTTTTACTGAGTTTGGAGCAGTTAAGGGAACAGTAACAAAAATCAGTCGAGAAGCATTACCTGCTAGTCAACAAACTCCAGGACAAACAGTTTTCCCGATTGAGGTGAAACTAAAAACACAGTCTTTAGAACGTCAAGGAAAACCGCTTTCATTGGTGCCCGGAATGACAGTTGGAGCCAATATAAAAGTGCGTTCCCGTGCACCCATTAGCTATGTGGCAGACGAGTTGATTAAGGCTTGGGATAGTTTGCGATCGACTCGTTAACTATTTAATCATCCATAATCATCTCTCTCAGAACACCCCTAGAATACTGATATCCTATGTTGAGCCAAGCTTCAGAAAGAACTATGCACCGCGTCCGGTGGGTGCTTGCCCTCGGATGGCTAGTGTTAATTGCTTCACTGTTTTACGATCCTTTCACACCTTTATTAACTGAGCCAAGCAACCTCAGCAGTCCTTTTCATCTCGATCTCACCAGTTGTATTAAAATCCGAGAAAACTGCATTGTCCAAAAACCCTATTCCCTCAGTGTCTTAATTTGGTGGGCAATGATTGTGCCTGCGGGTATTTTGATTTTAATGACTCTAGGTCATGAGTTTTGGCGACGAATCTGCCCGTTATCTTTTTTCTCGCAAATTCCTCGGGCTTTGGGCATCCAACGAAAACGTAAAGTTGTTGATCCAGTGACTCGCGACGTTCGATATGAGTTGGTTACTGTGGGTGAACATTCTTGGTTAGGAGAAAATCATCTTTACGTACAGTTCGGATTATTCATACTAGGTTTAGGCATACGAATCTTATTTGTAAATGGCGATCGCACTGCCCTGGCTTATTTCCTTATCGGAACAATCTTCTCTGCTGTAATCATTGGTTATCTCTACGCTGGAAAAAGCTGGTGCAACTACTTCTGCCCCATGGCTCCGGTTCAGATGATTTATACGGGCCCACGCGCCTTACTAGGTAGTAAAGCTCACGTTGCACCCGGCATTACTCAATCCATGTGTCGCACTGTAGATAGCACTGGACAAGAAAAAAGCGCCTGTGTGGGTTGCAAAGTCGCTTGCATTGATATTGATGCAGAAAAATCCTATTGGCAGGAGTTGCAACTGCCAGGACGGCGACTCGTACAGTATGGATATCTAGGAATGGTCATTGGGTTTTACCTTTACTATTTCCTTTATGCAGGCAACTGGGATTATTATTTCACTGGCGCTTGGACTCACGAAGAAGCTCTGCTCACACGAATATTCGATCCAGGATTTTATATCCATGGACATGCGATCGCCATTCCCAAAGCGATCGCGGTTTATCTCACCTACGGCGTTCTTGTCGCCATTACCTTCAGCCTAGGGTTAACGCTCGAGAAACTCTATCGTCAACATGCTCGGTGGCGTGGACGAGCAGTTTCCGCAGAACAAGCACAACATTTTTCCTTTACCGTATTCACTGTCGTCTCCTTCTGGGCGTTCTTCTCCTATGGAGCACGTCCATCCCTAAATCGATTACCCACAACGTTCGTGCTGGCGTTCAATGCATTGGTTGTTCTGATTGGTGCAATCTGGATGTTTCAAACCTTAGGACGCACCCGTGAGCAATACGAACGGGAAAGTATGGCAAATAGTTTGCGCAAGCAACTCCAGCGGCTTCAGCTTGATCCAGCACTGTTAAAGGGGCGATCGCTTGAAACTCTCTCTCCCGATGAACTTGACCTGCTGGTAAAAATTCTTCCCGGACTTTCTCACCATTTGCGCGTACAAACTTACACAGGCGTTCTGCAAGAGCTAATCGAACAAGGTGTAACCCATGCTTCTCGAAGCTTCGATTTTTGTGAAAAGCTGCGACAAGAACTTCAGTTGGGAGAAGCAGATCATTTGGCAGCAATAGAGGCGATCGGAAAAACCAGTCCTGAAGTTTTAATAGCCCCCCGCTGGCAATCATTTGCTTCTTACCTACACGATGCTGAAACTCTTGCCCGGACGATTGTTAGACCTGTAAAAAAACGGTCTATACGCAAGAAACAACGACTATAGCGCTATGGCAAACTGACCTTTAATCTCAATACCATCATGTTGAAACTGAAATCTGTTAACTTCAACCACCAACTATTTCAAGACTATACCTTAGAACCTGCCGATGAACGCGAGTGGATTATTGGTAGAGATCCGCGCTGTCAGATTGTGTTAACGACGCTAGATGTAAGCCGTACCCATGGACGCATTTCTTATGAAGATGATGTTTATTACTTTGAAAACATTAGTCAACATGGCACGACTCTAAATAGCACCGAGCTTTTACCTAGTGAAAGGAAGCCTCTCCACAAAGGAGACTTACTGGTTTTAGGAGAGACTTATTTACAGATCGAAGAACTAACGGCACTGACTTCGTTAGACCTTGCCTCGCATCAACCATTAAAGATGGCTTCAGAATGGCAGGGCGATCTACAGGTGCGTTGCTGTCGCATCATTGATGAAACAGCAGATGTTAAGACCTTTTGTTTTACAGCTGAGCCAGCCACTCTATTTCACTACAAACCTGGACAATTCGTGAATTTGGAAGTGGAAATTGATGGAAAACCTGTTGTACGTCCCTATTCTATTTCATCCTCGCCTACACGCCCTCATCATCTTGCTGTCACCATCAAGCGACTGCCTCGTCTGCGCAATGATCTTCCCCCTGGATTAGTCTCTAACTGGATGCACGATCGCTTGCAAGTAGGCGATCGCATCAAGCTTCGGGGCGCACCGATGGGCAACTTTACCTGCCTGCCTGCACCACCCAAAATTCTCCTGGCATCCGCAGGCAGCGGCATTACGCCCATGATGAGCATGGCAAGGTGGGTTCAAGATACTCTGGCTCCCTGCGATATTATTTTCTTGCATAGCGCTCGGACACCCGAAGATATTATCTTTCGCCGCGAGCTAGAGGTTATGGCAGCCCAAATCCCTAACTTCCGGTTAGCATTCACTGTCAGCAGACCTTCTGCTCAGTCCAATTGGACAGGGCTGACAGGACGCATTTCAAACATGATGCTGCAAATGGTTGTACCCGATTTAAGCGATCGCGCTGTCTACGTTTGTGGTTCTAAGGACTGGATGCAAAACATTAAATCTATCCTGACGGCGTTAGACTTCCCGATGTCTTCTTACCAAGAAGAAAGCTTTGGTGGATATCGCCCTGCTTCTGCCAGCAATACCACACAGCTAAAAACAGAAACAGGTCTTGAGGATACATTTATAGGCAATAAAGGAACGACCGAGAGTAACGGCAACGGACATCAGTTATCCCGCGTGGCGATCGCTCAACCTATCGCGGTAGATACTGCTGAGATCAGCTTTAGTCAATCAGGTGTGAACGTTCTAGCAGACGGTGAGCTTTCCATTCTCGAACTTGCCGAACAAGAGGGCATTAGCATTCCCAATGCCTGCCGAGCAGGAGGCTGTGGCGCTTGCAAAGTGCGAACTCAAGGTCGCGTTCGCTATGCCACAGCACCCACTGCCCTGACTGCTGCCGACCGAGAGGCAGGGCACGCTTTAGCCTGTGTTGCACATCCGGTCGGTTCGTTGGTAGTGGATGCGTAGCTCGTAAAAACCCAGATCTAAAAACAGGAGAGAATTCATGAGACAGGTTTATTTAACAGTTGCAACGACTGCTGCCAGTCTACTCATTGGCTTAGGTGAAGGGGCAATAAGCTTAGATCTACAAACCATTAGTTTTGACCATGCTCCTAGACTAAATCGCGTGGCGATCGCCAATCAGAAAGCCTACTTCACAGTCACCATCCCCGAAAACGCCGGAGAAGAACTAGCAAAACTCAGCTTTAGTGACCTTACCCCAGAAGGAAGTCGCCTGCCCTTCAACTTAGAGAAAACTCAAGTATTTTTAGGGACACGCGCTACCGGACAGAGCGTTGAATTAAGCGATGCCTGGGTGGATGAAATTGGTGTAGTCTGGGTCGAATTCGCTCCCACATTGGCACCTGGCACTACTTTTACAGTTGTTTTAGAAGTAGGAGAAAACGCGCCATCTGGCGAACGAGAGTATGGCATTGCAGCTTATCCAGAGCCAGAAAACTCTGTTCCTGCTTTTGTAGGAGATGGAACATTAGTATTTGAGTAGACTGTATTTTTCACTCTGTTGAGAACAATCTATTCCTGTACTAGATCTAATTTTTTTCACTCCGAAATAACGTCCCATCAATTCATGAATGAATTCAAAATAAATAGTAAATTAAATTTGAATTCATGAGAAATGATTGTTATAATGTCGGGGGTAGGATGACCTACAGCAGTTAAGCTTTTCTAGCAGATTGAGAACCTTCATTCGTACCGCCGTTCCTTAACGGTTGCCTCTGTAATGTACGTTGAATGAGATCTATGGGCGATCGCTCTGCTAGATCCTAAAGTATTTATTCACCTGAAAGTTTTAGTTCATTAGCTTGTCTCAAGGCTTTGCCCTGAGAGTATAGATGAACATTAGCAACTGCTATTCCTCCACGTGTGTTCTTCTGTATCACGAGTCATTAATTATTTAGTTCCAGTTCGTTCTTTTCACAATTACTAGGAGAAACCATGGAAGCCTTAGAAACAAAGCCTCTTGATACCCATCTAGATAATCACAATCACAATTCTGTCGGTGCAACCGATATCCTCAGCCCTGTTGACTCTAATTCCACTGCAAATAGCTCGATCGGTTCATCCATTCAAGAGACTGAATTAGGTCAGTCCTTAAATGCTGCCCTAGGTGAGCCTGCTGCCCCTACCGCCCCTGTTGCGCCCGTCGTGGTGACTGAACCTGAGCCACAAGTTGCTGCCCAAGAGGCTCAAGCCCTAGATCAGGAACAAGCTCCTAGTGAGGCTCAAGCACCTACTGCTAACACGCCCGTTGGCGATTCCCTTGAGTCCTCTGCCGATCCATCTGTTGCTAACTCATTGCGACTAATGACAACAGAATCTCCGACAGAAGCACTTGCCGATGTTATTCCTGGCTTAGATCCCACAACAACTGCACCCCAACCCGCTGATTCAGATTTACAGGGATTTAGTGTCGATAATGCACCTGCTGTGACCGACGATCATGATCACGGTAATCCGGGTACTGCGCCACAGTTCCACATTTCCCTAGACGATGTATCTTCGGCAAAAGGCGTTAACGCTGACGCAACTCGCCAAGTTAGAGATCTAACTCGCAGGTTTGGCGCTAAAGGCGATCTACTTGATCCAGGCGCAGGTAACAACACCGTGATTGGCGCAGGTGGCAATGATCTCATCTTTGGTAACGGCGCTGGACTAAACACCATCACCACAGGCGGTGGCTCTGATACGATTGTGTTGGGCGATGAAACCACTAACCGGATTTTTGACTTCAATCCAGACCGCGATCGCTTTGTTCTAGCCGATGGTTTAGATATGAGCAACATCGTTATCGCCCAAGGTAAAAACCCTGGTAAAGGTGGACTCAACCAGCCTCTAGACAGCGTTACCAACACCTTGATTATCGACAAGTCTGACGGGCATATTTTAGCCTCGCTCGCCTTTGTCAACTCAGATACCATCAACGAGAGTAACTTCTTTAGAGTCAGTTCTACTGCGCTTGATGCTGCCAAAAATTCCCAGTTTTCCAATACTCAAGAAGGGAGCGGGCAACTGACTGGAGGTCAAGGACGCGACAAACTAGTAGGTGGTGAAGGCGATGATTTCTTGGCTCCTGGTGATGATACGTTCAAATTCCGTACAGCCCGATCTGGCGAAGAATTTCCTTTTGCTACCGACAGCCCTGGCAGCACTCGGCTCAATCTTGACCTTAAAGGCGGCGTGTTGCGCGTTAACGGAACTTACAAAAACTTTGATGGCGCACCTCTCTTTAGCCAAGGAGAAACGACTATTGACCCAACCGCTGTGATTCTTAACGGTGCCCAGGCTCAGCCGTTCCTGGATGGCTTCCTGAGAGTTCCTGAAGACGTGGAGGGCAACCAAATCACTGGAACGCACTTACACTTTAGCCCGGCAGGAGATGTGCGGGGCAACTTTGCTGATGCTACGGTAGTTCGGTATTTTAACAATACGTCCACGAGCGCGAAAGCTGGAACAATCACAGGTGAGTTTGAGTTAACGCCCCAAGAACAAGCAGCGTTACTGGGTGGACTCTTCTATGTCAACACTCATACCAACGTAGATTTGGATGGAGATGGCAAAGGTGGGTTCTTGACTGGAGAGAATCGAACGAACTTCAATAAAAACGTTGTGCGATCTGCTTAATCAGCCTTGTTGATCATCGGAGGGCGAGGCAATTAGATATTGATTTCAGAGATTTTTGAAAAAAAATATATCAAACGCTTCTCCCTTCGGTTAACGAAATCTTGAAAATCATGGAGACAACTCAATGTTAGATGCGATCGCAGCAGTCGATAACCTCGGCATGGAAGACTCAGCATTAGCCGCTGATGTTTCCGTCACAAGTTTAGATACGAATGCAGCATTGACTGAATCACAAGGCTCTTCTATACAAAGCGCTGACTTCGATCAGTCTCTAATGGATATGCTGTCTAGCCTTGATGCCCTTGGCAATGACACAAACCCATCCTTACGCATCGTTTCCGGTCAGTCCTTAGAAGACGCGTTGGCAGATGCAATACCGGGCTTAGATCCGACGACCATAACGCCACCCGATCCATTCGCTGAAGAAGGTTCTTTATCCAGCCTTGAGGCTCCAGTTGATGTTACGAACCCATCGCTGCAAGTCGTTTCAGGTCAGTCTTTGGAAGACGCATTGGCAGACGCAATACCGGGCTTAGATTCCACGACCGTAACGCCACCTGCTCCGTTAGCTCAAGACTCGAGTTTGAGCATCGCTGAAGATGCGAGTTTGAACCCGTTCATGATGGCTGCCCTCAGTGAGTTAGATAATGCAGAGTCTATCGGTGAAGCGTTTCAAGCGGTCAGTGATGGCTTTGAAGGACTGAGCGATAGTTTTGAACAGTTGGCAGCATCGTTCCTAGCACAAGATAGTAACGTTGACACTGCGGCGATCGACGCTAGTAGTGATGATGCCAGTGCTGACCTTGAGGCGAATAATGTCGCAATTGATGACGGGGAAAATGCTGCCAACGCCAACTTTGATGCTGACTCAGTAGAAACCAAAAACGTGAGTAATGACGATGATAATACCGATTCTGATACCCGTTTTGATACCGATTCTAATCTCGATTCTAGCAGCCATTCTCATGACGGTTCTCACGACCATTCTGACAAGGTGGCGATCGCTAATGATGCTGATGACATTAACGCTGATTTTGGCATCAGTAACCTAATCAGTAATGATGATGACATCACTCTAGGAACAGACTTTGATTTAGATTTTGATGCTCTGAAAGTGAATGTTGGTCAAATAAGTCGGGGTTTGCAGTTCTTGGTGCAGCAACTTGAAGCAGCTTTTGAAGGTGATGATTCATCGTTGACAGCAGCATCGACTTTTAATTCTTCACGCTAAGGGAGTTGCGTGAAAATGAAACCCCAATGGGATGCATTGACTTATCAGCCCCCTAAATCCCCCATTCTGGGGGACTTCCGAACCTGTCAAAGTCCCCCATTCTGGGGGATTTAGGGGGCGGTTCGGGGCGTTATTTAATTGCAACTCCCTAACCAGCCAAACAGCGACTTATCTGGTGCGCCAATCTCCTCAACCGAAGTGTAAAAGCAGCTTTCCCAGCCTATCTCTGGCAAGCCTGCAAATAACATCAGGTTGAGGGGATATTTTTCGCTATCGGTACACCGTCGAAAATCATCTCGAAACAAAAAGATTGCCTTGTTGAGCGCGATCGCCACACCCAACTCCACCATTACGCCTTCATCAGGAGGCGTGCCATTCACAATGGCGAAAATTCCATCACAGTTCTTCACATCATTCAAATCTGCTTGCGCCACCTGATACGCCCATCCTGGCTGCGAAAGATCAACCTGGTTATTGCGCTCAAACGGTTCCCAAACCTCAGCCCCCAAGCTTTCTAGCGATCGCACAATAGGCGGTAACAGCAGTGCCTTTTGTTGAGCCGAGAAACCGTAGGGGCTAGCCAAGTAGATAATTTTGCGAGTCATGTCTGTCTCGGTGCGACTGAAAGGTACTAGCGGTATCATCAGTCTAATATCATCAGGCAACTTAATTTATCAGGCAAGCTGGGACAGGTTATGGTGCAACTAAAATCTTGGCAGTGGCTAGTATTGATCAGCCCGATCGCCATCCTCGTTAGTTTCTTGCTGATTGCCGCAGGATTACAAATCCATGAGTGGGGCATTAATTGGATTTGGGGCTTAGTGCCGCTGTTGCTGTTGGGCTGGCGTTGGCTGTTGGTCAACTGGACACAGCCCGAAATTCGCCAGGTCGAAGCCGCGATCGCAGAGGTTAATCAAGAACTTAAGTCTTCAGCATCTTCCGGTGGAACGGGGGAGGGAAGGACAGGGGCACAAGCGGCAATCGTGCTTCAAGAACTTTTGTTGGCGGCACAAAGCGATCGCCCAATTTGGGAAGACTGGCAAACTTTCTGGAAACGTTGTCAAGATCTGGTAAGCGCGATCGCCCACATCCACCATCCTGAAGTTAAATATCCCCTTCTTAACATCTATGTGCCGCAAGCCTACGGACTGATTCGAGGAACAGTCGATGACATGGATCAATGGATGCAAAAGTTATCGCCCGTACTCAGTCAATTAACCGTTGGTCAAGCCTACCAAGGCTACGAAGTTTACCGCAAGTTAGAACCCTCGGCACGCAAACTGGGACAAGTTTGGGATTGGGCGCAGTGGGTCTTAAACCCTGTTGTGGCAGTTGCAAAACGCGCCAGTCAGCCTTCCAGCAATCAGGCAAACCAGCAGCTATTGTTCAACCTCAGCCAACTTTTGCGAGAAGCGGCTTTGCGCAATTTATGTCAGCAAGCGATCGCCCTCTACGGCGGCAGCGCTCTCCCCGATTCTTTCGGAACCGCAACAGACCCCGCCATTCCCCTCGCTAAAACTCAAACCCTACGCGACATTCTTTCCCAAGCCCAGCCCGCCGAAGTCGTTGCACAAAAGCCCCTGAATATCTTGCTAGTCGGACGTACCGGAGCCGGAAAAAGCAGCCTGATCAACACACTGTTTCAAGCCGATCGGGTTCAGCCACGATCGGCTCAACCTCAACAAGTGCAAGCCGAGCCGATCGCAGTAGATGTATTGCCTAGCACCGACCAAATTCAAAGCTATCAGTGGCAAGCAGAGGGTGAAACGTTAATCCTTTGGGACACGCCAGGTTACGAACAAGTTAACCGCAGTGATTTTCGAGAACAGGTACTGGACTTTGGCACAAAAGCCGATCTCCTCCTCCTGGTCACACCTGCCCTTGATCCAGCGCTGCAAATGGATGTCGATTTTCTGAAGGAAATGCAGGATTTAGAATTGCCGACTCTGGCGATCGTTTCTCAGGTCGATCGCCTTCGTCCCGTGCGGGAGTGGGAGCCGCCCTATGATTGGCAATGGGGCGATCGACCTAAGGAAATCGCGATTCGGGAAGCGGTTGAATATCGGGCACAGCTTTTAGGTGAGTTTTGCGATCGCGTGTTACCGATTGTGATGGGTGATTCTTCGGCAGGTGGTTCTGGGCGAATGGCTTGGGGTATAGAGGCGTTGTCATTGGCACTGCTAGAAGCGATCGCCCCAGCGAAACAACTCCGCCTCGCCCATTTTCTGCGCAACTTAGATGCCCGAACGATCGCGGCAGCAAAAATCATCGATCGCTACACGTTGCAAATGACAACGACTCAAGGGCTAACAATGTTTCTTAAAAGTCCTGTCCTGCAATTCATTTCTACCCTATCTACCGGAACGCCAGCCCTGGCGTATGTGTTGGCACAAAAGATTCCCGTCGAGGAGTTACCCGTGGTCATTGGCAAACTTCAGATGGCATACGATCTGTTTTTGCTACTTAACCCTAAAGGCAATCCTTTAAACTTCGATTTGCGATCGCTCTGGTCATTATTAATAGACAATTCTGCTCCCGCCGATCGTGCTGCTAGTGCATTGGGTCATGCGCTAGTAGAGTACTGGACGCAGGACTTAACAATGGAGCAATTGCAGGAACGGTTCAATTATTATTTGACGCAACCAGCATGATCGCCCCTTTCTATCAAACAGAAGACCTTTTTACGGTGTCACTAAATCAAAATCCGGTTCCCCTGCCCTCGCAGGGAAGGGGTTAGGGGTTAGGTTTCGATAACGCAGCGCGCGCGACCTCTCCCCCAACCCCTCTCCTGAAGGAAAGGGGCTTTGAGCAGATTCATATTCTCATTCAGCAATGCCCCCGTACCGTTTGCCAGTGGCAAGTACATGAGTGTCTTGGTGAGATAAGGCAGAGCATCACGGGCTACCGTCTGTCTATGGCGTAGCTCCTGCAATGCGATCGCAACCTGGCGCAATGACAATGTCACCACTCAACTTTCTAATTGCGCTCTCTACAATGCCAGTGTGACCCAACACGCTGCCATTGTCACTCGACCTCATGGCAGTGTGACTCGACACGAAGCGATCGCAACCTCACACAATGGCGATCGCACAGCCTTTCCTTTAAGAATTGGGCATTGCCCAATAAAGGTGATGAGGGAAAATCATACTTAGATTCAGCAACGCCTTTTCTTCAACCCTATCTTCGTTTCCCTCATCTTTGTTTATCCTATTGGTTAGACCATTACACGATCGCCATTAGATTCATGTCACATAGTAAATGGGCAACCATCCAACGGCAAAAAGCCAAGACAGATGCAGGCAAAGGAGCAACTTCGGCAAAAATGTCACGGGCAATTATCATCGCAGCGCGCGCAGGCGTACCTGACCCGTCTGCCAATTTTCAGCTTCGGACTGCCATCGATCAGGCAAAGGCGGCGGGTGTTCCTAAGGAAAATATCGAACGGGCGATCGCCAAAGGGGCAGGCACCTTTGGCGGCGAAGATGCCCTGGAATCCATCCGCTATGAGGGCTACGGAGCAGGCGGCGTGGCAGTCATTGTCGAAGCGCTGACCGATAACCGCAATCGCACCGCCGGAGATTTGAGGTCTGCATTCAGCAAACGGGGTGGGAACATGGGCGAAACAGGCTGTGTAAGCTGGATGTTTGACCAAAAAGGCGTAGTGACCATCAAGGCACATCCCCCTGCAAGCAAAAAGGAACGGGCAGTAATAAATGAAGAAGCTCTACTAGAAGCGGCACTAGAAGGCGGTGCAGAGACGTATGAACTCCTTGAAGTTGAGGAAGATATTCCCGGTGCAGAAATTTTCACCGAACCGACTAACCTGGAGCAGCTTGTCCAGAGCCTTAAAGAACAAGGTTATCTTGTGGAACAAGCTGAAATTCGCTGGATTCCTAACAACAGCGTTGAGGTAACCGACGCAGAACAAGCGCGATCGCTCCTACGGATGATGGAGGTTCTGCAAGAACTAGACGATGTGCAAAGCGTCACTGCCAACTTTGAAATGGCGGATGAGCTGCTGACCAGTTTGGTTTGAGGAATATTCTCAAAACGCCTTCAGAATGCCTCGCTTGAAAGTCCGCTAGAATCGCGGCACAATAAAACTAGCAGCTTAACGTTTCTTCAAAATCCCCAATGGTTCTGGCTCAGCATTCCTCCATTTCTTCCTCCGCGCAGCAGGTTACTTATGATGTGGCGATCGCTGGAGCCGGGATTGCAGGGCTAACCCTCGCCTGTGCCCTGAAAGACTCAGGACTTCGCATTGCCCTCATCGAAACCAAGCCCCGTACCGCTGGATTGCAGCAGCAGCGGGCATATCACCTTTCGCTGATGACCGAGCGCATCTTCACAGGTCTGGGCATTTGGCAACATATTTTGCCCCACATCACCACCTTTCGCCAAATTAGCCTCGCCGATGCCGACTATCCTGCCGTCGTAGACCTGCGCCCCGAAGACTTAGGCACCCAAAATTTGGGCTATGTGGGAGAACACCGAGTCTTGGTGCAGGCATTGCTAGATGCTCTGGAATCCAGTGAATCGGTCACCTGGATTTGCCCTGCGGAAGTGATAGAAGTGGAATATGGAACAGATGCCGCAGTGGTGACGATCGCCCTAGATGGAGAACAACAGCAGATTCGGACAAAGCTGATGGTAGCCGCAGATGGAGGGCGATCGCCCTTGCGCCAACAAGCAGGCATCAAAACCCACGGCTGGCAGTACTGGCAATCCTGCGTCACGGCAGTGATTCGTCCTGAAGCCTCCCACGGCAACATTGCCCGCGAACACTTTTGGTCGAGCGGCCCCTTTGCAACGCTGCCCCTGCCTAATAACCGCTGTCAAATTGTCCTGACGGCTCCCCACGATGAGGCACGGCAATGGGCAACTGGCACCGAAGCCGACTTTTTAGCCGAACTCAATCGTCGTTATCAGGGGCAGTTGGGCAAGTTGGAGCTATTGAGCGATCGCCTCCTATTTCCTGTGCAATTGATGCAGAGCGATCGATACATTAGCCCCCGCCTTGCCCTGGTCGGCGATGCGGCTCACTGCTGTCATCCGGTGGGGGGACAAGGCTTAAACTTAGGCATTCGAGATGTGGCGGCACTCGCCCAAGTGCTGCAAACGGCTCACCGCCAAGGCAAAGATCTCGGTAGCCTGCCCGTCCTGCGACATTACGAACGGTGGCGAAAACTAGAAAACCTGATGATTTTAGGATTTACTGATTTTCTCGATCGCAGTTTCTCTAGCAGTTGGCTACCGATCGTTATTGTGCGCCGTTTAGGACTGCGAGTGATGAAAGTAATACGTCCGCTTAAGTTTGTGGCACTACGGATGATGACTGGCACAGGTGGACGTAAACCCGACTTAGGAAGTTGCGTGAAAATAAAACCTCAGTAAGATGCACTAACTTTCCAGCCCCCTAAATCCCCTATTTTGGGGGACTTCCGAGCCTTTCAAAGTCCCCCAAAATTGGGGGATTTAGGGGGCGGAGCGGGACGTTATTTTATTGCTCCTCCCTATCTCCGATCCTTAACTTGCTTCTTGACTCTGCAAATGAGGCAGCCGCACAACATAGCGGTAGCCTTCTTCGCTTGAACCTTTGATGGTGATGTTTCCCCCATGCAGTTCTGCTAAATGGCTGCTCAACAGCAATCCTAAGCCTTGCCGAGACACGTCCGGTTGCTTCGACTCTTCAGTAGTTTTATAAGATTCAGAATACGTTAAATATTCTTCGGGCAAGTCATTAACATTCCAAGTCGCTGAGGATGCTGATGAAAATTCATTGAGATCCGAATCTGCACCCACTAAGGCAAGGCGGTTCGTTGACTGGGGTGAATAGTCAGTGGGTAAACCATCGCCCAGCCAAGGATGGGAAATCCAAATGGTAAGGCTGAGGTCGGCTTGCTTGCGCGAAACGTGAATGCGAATAGTTCCTCCTGCATTAGAGGTTTGAATGATGCCAAACACCAGATGATAAATTAGCTGCCGAACTTTACCTTTATCGAGGAGCCAAATTCGCTGTCCGGGTTCTATGGTGAGTCTAATTTGCTGTTCGCGGCGTTGGGCAGACTGGGCGAGGGTGCCGATCGCCTGCTGGCAGAGCATTTCAATGTCAACAGGCATTAAGTTAAGGGCGCGATCGCTATCGTCTAACGCACCCAAATCGACAATCTCATTAACCAACGACAGCAAATACTGTCCGCTGTTGTGAATAATTCCAATATATTCCTGCTGTTTGTCGGTGAGGGTGCCATAGATACCTTGGCTTAAAACGCTGCCCATGCCCAGGATTGAGGTCAGCGGCGTGCAAAGCTCTTGGGTCATTTGAGAAATCAGACTAGCTTTGATAGAGACAGGAGCAGGTTCATTTGTGAGGGAGGGCTGAGGGGTACGTTTAATTAAGCGATCGCGCTCAAACTCACTCATGCTCCAACGCGCCATGAGTTGCAAAAAGTCAATGTCCTTCCGGGTAAAGCTGCGGGGTTCTAGTTCCATGATTGCCAGGGTGCCAACACAGACCCCGTCGGAAGTCATGATGGGCACTCCTAGATAAGCTCGAACGCCATAATGTTGAACGAGGGCAGTCGTGGCAAAAGTAGGATGTTTGGAGGCATCGGCGATCGCCAAGACTTGCTGAGTTTCTACAACTTGGGCACAGAAAGACTCGGTGCGATCGATCTGCCTCGTCGAAGCCAAGCTGTTCATCAGCCCCAACCGCGATAAACCCACGGCAGATTTGTACCATAAGCGATGGCGATCGAGCACGCCCAACACGCAAATAGAAGCCTCAAGGAAATGTGCTGCGGTTTGAGTGGCTTCCTCAAATACAGGCACACTCTCAGTTTCGAGCAAACCCAATGCTGTCAAAGTTTGCAACCGCGCCTGTTCTAAGTCTGCCATGTGCTCAAGGCGACCAGATAATCCATTCTCAGGACTGATCATCACAACCCCTTCCCTCGTATTGTCTACGTATGCCATCGCGTATAAATTTGACCGATGGTTGTTTCATTGCACCCAGAGTTCCCGATCTTTTTACAGCACAAACATTGTGACTAGAGAGGATCTTTTTTCTAGTTAACCCTACGGAGAGTCAGGGCTGAGGGTTAAAGTGAGCGATCGAAACAATTAGAATTTTTCTCTAGAATATTGCCAAAATATCGACAATTTTTGTGAAAATTTACGGATTGTGCAAACGACACCGCACCCCAGTAAAATCAACCCATGATTAAATCTCACCCTGATATTCCGCCTTGCACCTGGAGCCGCCCGATCGGTTTAGGCTGGACGAAGCCCTACACCGTCCGCTATGCCAGCAACATTGATGATGGGCCGTGGCACGGGATGCCGCTAGGTGGCTTTGGAGCAGGGTGCATCGGTCGCTCCTCAAAGGGAGATTTTAACCTCTGGCACATTGATGGGGGGGAACATATTTTTCAAACAATGCCCGCTTGCCAGTTCAGCATATTTGAGCAGGTTGGCGGCTCCGAAACAAACGCAGAGCGGCGTACTCAAGCCTACGCCCTTTGCACAGAGCCACCTACAGACGGCACGTTGAAGACTTGGCAATGGTATCCAAAGAAGGGCGGCACTTATCATGCGCTGTTTCCCCGCAGTTGGTATGTCTATGAGAATGTCTTTCAGGCAGAATTAACCTGCGAACAGTTCTCGCCCATTTGGGCAGACAATTATCAGGAATCGAGCTACCCGATCGCCTGCTTTGAATGGACGGCGCATAATCCTACCGAGCAGCCAATTACCCTGAGCATCATGCTGACCTGGCAGAACATGGTGGGCTGGTTTACCAATACCTTGAAATCGCCAGAGGTGAAAGTCCGCGATGATGGCAGTCCGGTCTATCAGTATCAGCCACGAATTGGGCAAAGCGCTGGACAAGTAAATCGCTTGACTGAGCAAGGGCAAGGGCTGGGCTGTCTGATGGCAGGTTCGGCAACGACACCTCCGGCAGAAGGGGATGGACAGTGGGCAATTTTTGCAGATCCGTCGGTTATGGATGCGATCGCCCCAGAGACATTTTTTCAGACCCGCTGGAATCCGCAGGGCGATGGCGCGGAAGTGTGGCGGCAGTTTGCCGCAGATGGATCGCTGAGTAATCAGGAAAATGAGGCAGTGTCGAAAGGCGAGCAACTTGGAGCCGCGATCGCCATCCGGTTCACCTTGCCGCCTGGAGCCACCCAGCGCATTCCCTTCGCCGTCGCCTGGGATTTCCCAGTCACAGAATTTGCCGAAGGCGTGAATTACTTCCGCCGCTACACCGATTTTTTTGGACGCACCGGAGCCAACGCCCAGGCGATCGCCCTCACCGCTATTCAGAACTATCGCCACTGGCAAACCCAAATCCAGCAATGGCAGCAGCCCATTCTCGATCGCCCCGACCTGCCCGACTGGTTCAAAATGGCGCTCTTCAACGAGCTATACGACCTCACCAGCGGCGGCACCCTGTGGAGCGCTGCCGATGAACGCGATCCCTATGGACAGTTCGCGGTGCTGGAATGCTTAGACTATCGCTGGTACGAAAGTCTGGATGTGCGGCTATATGGTTCTTTTGCCCTGCTGATGCTGTTCCCCGAACTTGATAAAGCAATTCTGCGAGCGTTCGCGCGGGCAATTCCTGCCGAAAATGTCAGCACACGCATCATTGGTTACTACTATGTCATGGGTTCGGAAAGCCCCCAAGCGTTGCGCAAAGCCAAAAACGCCACACCCCATGATTTAGGTGCGCCTAATGAGCATGTCTGGGAAAAAACGAACTACACCAGCTACCAAGATTGCAACCTGTGGAAAGATTTAGGCAGCGATTTTGTGTTGCAGGTCTACCGCGATTTTGTCATGACGGGCGGCACCGATACGGCGTTCTTAGCAGAGTGTTGGGAGGCGATCGCGGCAGCCTTAGAATATCTCAAAGCGCTCGATTTAGACGGAGATGGCATTCCAGAAAACTCTGGCGCACCCGACCAAACGTTTGATGATTGGCGACTTCAGGGAATTAGCGCCTACTGCGGCGGGCTGTGGATTGCGGCACTAGAGGCGGCGATCGCCATAGGAAAGCTACTTTCTACAGATCATCCGCTCCCTAATCTCAACGCCCAGCTTCAAAACTTCCAATCCTGGCTCACCCAATCCCGCGCCGTGTACCACAACACCCTGTGGAACGGTCAATACTATCGCCTCGACAGCGACAGCGGCTCAGAGGTCGTTATGGCAGATCAACTTTGTGGACAGTTCTATGCGCACCTATTGGGGTTGCCAGACGTGGTGCCCGAAGCCTGTGCCCAATCTGCTTTAGCCACGGTCTACGAAGCTTGTTTCCTCAAGTTTCACGATGGCAAAATTGGCGCTGCTAATGGCGTGAGACTAGATGGATCGGCGGTTGACCCTAAAGACACGCATCCGCTGGAAGTGTGGACGGGCATTAACTTTGGGTTAGCAGCATTTTTAGTGCAAATGAATCGGCGCGACGACGCTCTGAAGTTGACAGAAGCCGTGGTGCGACAGGTTTACGATAATGGGCTACAGTTTCGGACACCGGAAGCGATTACGGCGGCTGAGACGTTTCGAGCGAGTCATTACTTGCGGGCAATGGCAATTTGGTTAGTGTATGGGGCGATCGCAGGTTTCAGTCATTCCAAGGTGTATTAAAGCTTGCATTACCTTCAGACAATTTTAGGTTTGAACAGGTTTGACTAAGTAAAAATTCCTAAAAACGGCTCAGATCAACGATAAATTTTCTAAAAAAACCTTGAAATCTAATAAATTAGAGGTTCTGACGATCCATATGGTAAATCTTCCATCTAGAATAAGGCAGTGAAAATTCGAGTTTGCTAGGGTTTCAGCCATTCTGAATCTAAACCCACTCAAACGTTTAACTTGCAATCTCAGCCAGAGATCCAATCCGTAAATTCGACGAACGTTCCTAGGAGATACCCCAATGAATAAAGGTGAATTAGTAGATAAGGTTTCAGAAAAAGCCGGAGTGACCAAAAAGCAAGCAGATTCTGTCCTATCTGCGGCGATCGACTCCATCATGGAAGCTGTATCCAAAGGCGATAAAGTCACCTTGGTGGGCTTCGGTTCCTTCGAGCCTCGTGAGCGCAAAGCCCGCGAAGGACGCAATCCTAAAACCGGGGAAGCCATGGAAATTCCGGCAACCAAGGTTCCTGCATTTTCGGCTGGCAAATTATTTAAAGAAATGGTGGCACCCGCCAAGTAACGGGAATTTCAGTGCAAGATTTTTCATTCGCACAACCCGTCAACCGACCTCAACACGGGGGGAACATCGCCTGGGCAGCATCGCTAGCAGGCTGTTCTCCCCTAGATATTTTAGATTTTTCTGCTAGCATCAATCCCTTAGGGCCGCCAAAGTCGGCGATCGCTGCCATCCAAGCCAGTTGGGACAGCCTCACCCATTACCCCGACCCCCGCTACCTTCATCTGCGGCAAGTTCTCGCCGCCCATCATCAGATCGACCCTGGCTGGGTGCTCCCCGGCAATGGTTCAGCAGAACTGCTCACCTGGGCAAGCCGCGAACTTGCCGAACTCCCCAGTACTGCCCTAATTACCCCCGCATTTGGTGATTATTACAGAGCCTTAAAATCATTCGGCGCAACTTTGCACCCTTGCCCGATCGCCTTAAGCTATCCCTTGACAGCCTCGCCAGGAGTTGTCCTTACTCCGTGCCCAACCTTATCTTCGCTGACCAACACTGCTGGCTTACTGCTTAACAATCCCCACAATCCAACAGGTGCAATGTTTTCAGTAGAGGCGATTCGTCCTTTACTAGAACGATTTTCGCTCGTGGTAGTTGACGAAGCCTTTATGGATTTTGTCTTACCCGATCACCAGCAAAGCTTGATTGCATTGATCACTCAATATCCTAATTTAGTGATACTGCGATCGCTCACTAAGTTCTACAGTTTACCAGGATTAAGACTGGGTTATGCGATCGCTCACCCCGATCGTCTGCAACGCTGGCAAGAATGGCGCGATCCATGGTCAGTGAACGTCCTTGCTGAAGCCGCTGCGATCGCTGTATTACAAGACATAGCCTTTCAGCAACACACCTTTGACTGGCTAGAACAAACGCGATCGCCCCTCTATCGCCAACTCGCTAATATCCCTGGACTACAACCCCTTCCTGGAGTCGCCAACTATTTTCTGGTTCAATCTGACTATCCCGTTCTACAACTTCAGCAAGAACTTCTACAGCAACACAAAATTCTGATTCGTGACTGCACTAGCTTTGCTGAACTGGGCGATCGCTATTTCCGCATTGCTATTCGCACCGCACTTGAAAACGATCGTCTCCTAAAAGGATTAACTCAAACTTTAAGTACCTTAAGTACCCTAAAAGGATAATCGGTGAAAGGAATTGACTACGACATCATCATTATCGGCGGCACCCACACAGCCCGCTATGCCGCCGCCAAAGCTGCCCAAACCAAAGCCCGGATTGCCCTGATCGAACCCTCCTCCCACCTAATCCCCACGGCTCTTCATCGCCAAGCCCTTGCTCATGCGGCACAAGTTGCTCACCAAATGTGCCACGCCGACCTCTGGGGCTTCCCCTCTACTACTCTACCTTTTCAGTGGCATACCTTAACCGAGTGGACAACTCGTGTTGCCGAAACCTTAACCCCAGAACAATCTGTTGAATCATTGGCTACTGTAGGAGTCGATGTGGTTATTGGGAAATGTACATTCATTCGCCATCCTCAAGGACTGGAAATTAACGGCAGAGTGTTGCGATCGCGCACTTACCTCCTTGCCCTTGCCACCCAACCTGCCATTCCCCAGATTGCTCGAAGTATTGCCTACCTCACCCCCGATTCACTGATTCATCAGCCCTGGCAAAGCCCTCCTCCACGACTAATCATTCTCCACAACGAGCCAGCAGGCATTGAGTTGGCTCAAAGCTTCAACCGCCTGGGCACTGAGGTAACGCTAATTACTGAACAGAGGCATCTCTTAAAGCAAGCAGATACCACAGTAATGAACGAGCTACGATCGCAAATAGAAGCAGAAGGTATAACGATTTTTACAAGCTGCCAAGTCACTCAAGTCGAACAACAGGGAGATCTAAAGCGAGTATGGGCTGGAGATAAGCTTTTTGAAGCCGAGGAATTATTAATTGCAATGGGACGGCGATCGCCCTTGGAACACCTTAACTTAGAAGCGATCGATGTTCAATGGCAACTCCAGGGTATTCCCGTGAACCGTCATCTCCAAACCTCTAATTTACAAGTCTATGCCTGTGGCGAAACTTTAGGCGGTTACGCAATTCCTCATCTGGCAGAGTACGAAGCAGGTATTGCTGTAAGCAACGCTTTGTCTTTCCAAAAGATACCAATTGAATATCGATGGGTACCATGGGGAATCCAGACCCAGCCAGAGTTTTCTCAAGTTGGGTTAACCGAAGCACAGGCGAAAAAGATCTACAAAAATGTCAGAGTTCTACACCAACAGCTACCCAACAAAGGGGCAATTCAAAACGAAGTAGCTGGCTTTTGCCAAATTGTAGTGCGGCGCAACGGTGAAATCTTAGGAGCACAGATGACGGGCAAGGGTGCAAGTGAAACGATCAGTGCGATCGCCTTTGCCATGCGCTCCAAGTTAAAAGTGAAGGCGATCGCTTCGAGAGATCCACAAGGAGTCGTCCAGTTTTTGCTGAGGCAGCAAACGTAGAGCAGAAAAGAGTTCGAGCTAGATTAACGATCTTTTGACAATACCCCTTTTGACTTACAATGCAAACTAAGACTTTTAGGGGCAACGTTAAGCCATGTCATTCCCTTCAGACCAGTATTGGACTCAAGCCCTCGCTTTTTTGCAACACCAGCTTAAACCCTCCAATACACTTCTCGCTCCTAATGATTTTTTAGAACTCTTTTCTGGCACTTACCCCTATCGTGTTTCTCATCTGTTCCCTGCTCACTTCTATAATTTTGTAGTCTTTCACAAAGACATGGTTGCAGAAGTGGATCAATCGTTGTCTTTAAAGGTTCTTGAACACTTCTATTTATCATTCGCTAATGATGTTTTTGTAATTTATGCTCAAGCTAAACTAACTGATATTCCTGAGCCAGACGAGCGACAGGCTCAGGCTTTGGTCGAACAAATCGAAGCTAGCGATCGCTTCGAGTCTCTGCAAAACAATCAAACCTGCGCCATCGTCGTCACCACCTACAACAACCCGGACAACTTAGCACGATCGCTTCCTCAAATCGCTGCACTTGGGGCACCTGTCCTCATAATCGATGACGGCTCCTCACCTGAACAAGCTGCACAAAACCAGAACATCGCAGAGCAGTATGGCGTTCAATTGATGCGATCGCCAACCCATCAACGTCAGCCCAACGCCATCAACCTGGGCATTAGCCACTGGCTTGCCGACCCAACCATTGCCTGGATCTCATACTTCCGAGACAACGTTAACGTCAGGGCAGATGCCCTAACAGTTCTGGCACAAATTCAAAGCCCCGAACGTCCAATCCTCACTGGACGCGACGCACCAGAGCATCCTACCCTCCAAACTGATATCATTGCCGATCACCCCATTTTGCTGAAGCGATCGTCCTCCAGCATTCACTTTCATGCTCACCGTCGCTATTGGGCATCGATACTGCCCATCCCCACCCCTGTTTTAGATCTACCCGGACAGGGCACCGATGAAGACTGGTGGATTACAGCTTGGTCGCCCTACTCTATTGTTAAACAAGGCGGAAATTTAGTTTGTGTACCCGGACTAGTGAATACTTTTGAGGATGCAGAGAGTCTTACTGGCAAAAATCCTGCTGGCAGAAGTCCTACAGAAGCTACGCCGTCCGTTGCTCCTACCCTTCCTATTGATCTTTCCCCTAAAAAAATTGGGGAGACTAGTTCTGTGAGATACCCGCAAGAAAGGGCTCCTATCGTTCCAGAAACAGTTCTACCCGCAATTGCACCCGCTAACATTAATTCAGAAGACCTCAGCCTGGCAGGAGTCAAAGTTCTTGTTGATGGCTATAATCTGCAACTGCCTCAAGGAACAGGCATTAAAACCTATGGTTTAAGCCTGATTCAGGCACTTAACGAAATGGGCGCAACCGTTGATGTTTTACTCGGTCGAGGCGGTTACAAAGGGAACGAAATTCTTGATGAAGTCTACTTTTTTGACACTATTGATAAAGATCAAAACCTACTAATGTTGCTCAAAGGTTTACTAAAAACCGCAGCAGGACCACTCTACCGAGCCAAGCGCCGGAAACCTTCTAATAATTACGTCGTTAAGCGCGGTCAATACAGTGACGATTTTCTAAAGTATGCGACCTCCTTCAACCTGCCTCAGTGCTACGATCTAGCCAATGGTATTTACAAAAAACTCAACATTACAACCCATATTTCTGCCTCCGAAAAACTCGATATTTGGCACGCGACCTATCCTCTACCCATGAAGATTCGGGGAACGCAAAAAATCACGACAGTTCACGACTTAATTCCGCTACGATTACCCTACGCAACGCTTGATGACAAAGAAAACTTTTATTTCAAAGTCCGCGATGCGTTAAAAGAATCGGCAGTTACTATCACAGTTTCAGAACATTCTAAGCAAGATTTGCTGACCTATTTTGATGTTGACCCCGATCGCATTGTAGTCACGTATCAACCGATCGCCCTGCAACCGCTGCCAGTCTCGAAAGAAGAGGTTGCCTTTTCGATTAGACGCTTTGGCTTGAGCTATCAAAATTATTTACTGTTTGTCGGCGCGATCGAACCCAAGAAAAACGTTGGCAGATTACTCGATGCTTACGCAGCCCTCAATACTGACATGCCCCTCGTCATTGTGGGCAAAAAAGGCTGGCTCTGGGAAAACGAAATTGGTAAACTGTCCTACCTATTCGACTCTGACTCCTCAAAACAGGTGCGTCTTCTAGAATACGTTTCTCCTGACAGCCTTCGTTATCTTTATCGGGGCGCTTATTGCCTCGTTTTTCCATCACTTTACGAAGGGTTCGGCTTACCCCCCATCGAAGCGATGAACTTCGGCTGCCCAGTTGTCACCTCTAATGCATCCTGCTTACCCGAAGTCTGCGGTAACGCTGCGCTTTACGTTGATCCCTACGATGTCCGCGATATTAAGGCAAAGCTGGAGGAAATTTTGGGGGATAAAGCCCTACGCGATCGACTAGCGATCGCAGGACGGCAAGTTGCAAAGAACTTTAGTATGGAAAACTATCTCAAGCGGTTGCACAGTGCTTATGTCAAAGCCTTAGGATAAAACAGCCTTAGACAACCGTCTAAATATCCTTGCGCTACTTTTCAAATTCTTGTGAAATTCTTGTCGCCGCTCTAATGGAGTAGTACATCTTTTGTGCCTGTACTACTCCATTAGCCTTTTACCCTCTTGCCATTCTCAAAATAAGACTGTCTTTAAGCACTCTCTAAACTCAGTCTCATCTCAAGACTTCTTTTCAAGCCCCCCTCCAGCCTTAACTAAAATTCCTGCGAGTCTTCAACCCACTTTACCCACCTTTAAATTACGGAAAATCAACCAAAGACCGATTAGTTTCCTAAGGCAAATATTTGTAACTTTCTTTTGTAAAGAAAAACTATCCAAATCTTTCCTGTGGAAAACTCACCTTTTTCTGTGGAAAAGTTGGGGAAAACCCGTGGATAATCCTGAGGTAGTTCTAACAACTTGATGGGATATCGAGGCACCTGTTGAAAACCTCGGTTTTCCCTAACAGGTTTTCCACACCCTTAAAGTCCTTATGACTTATCTATAGTAAGGCTTTGAGAATCTTTTCCACATTTTCCACAGGCTCTACTACTACTAGATCTCTTTAAAGCTATTTAAAGATGAAAGAACTCTCCGGACAAATAGATTAACCTGAGCCAACAAATTTGTGAACAAACTCACTCTTATCGAAAGGGGAGTGTTACGATAACCTCCTGAAAAGAACTCGTTTAAGCGTCACCGCAAAAGCTGATAGACCCTTAGAATTTCTTTGCCGTGCCTTTATTTCTTCTATTCCTTGCTGACCCAGCTTCTCTAGCTCTTTGCGCACCCTCATGAAACTTACCTGTACCCAGAACGAACTCAATACCCACCTGTCTTTAGTCAGCCGCGTCGTGCCTTCTCGTCCTAGCCATCCCGTTCTGGCTAATGTTCTATTGAACGCTAGCGAAGAGACGCAGCAGGTAAGTCTCACTGGGTTCGATCTCAGCTTAGGAGTGCAAACCAGCTTCAAAGTTCAGGTTAAAGAAGGTGGCATACTAACTTTGCCCGCAAAACTCCTGGGGGATATCGTCTCTCGGTTGCCTGATGGTGAGATTACCTTAGACGGCAGTTCCGATGAGACTCTCGTGACCCTGACCTGTGCCGCTGGACGTTACCAGGTCCGAGGCATGGGCGCAGAGGAGTATCCTGAGCTACCCACATTGGTTGATGGCAGCGTGGCTTACTTGCCCGTTGAAGCATTGCTGGAGGGACTACGAGGTTCGCTCTTTTCAACGAGCGTTGATGAGACTAAGCAAGTCTTGACGGGAGTTCACATTGCGGTGGACGAGGATGGTATGGAGTTTGCGGCGACTGATGGGCATCGGTTAGCAGTCGTAGAAACGGCAAATGTTCAGCCAGGAGATGGTGATCCGGCTGAGCAGAAGAACCACAAAGGCAAGTTCGATGTCACGGTTCCTGGTAAAGCATTGCGAGAACTAGAGCGAATGATTCAGAGCAATGCCTCGGCGGAACCGATCGCCATTCGGTTTGATCAAGGGCAGTTGATTGTGGAGTGGGCAAATCAGCGTCTCACGAGCCGCCTGTTAGAAGGGCAATATCCTAACTATCGGCAGTTGATCCCCAAACAGTTTTCGCGCCAAATGACGTGCGATCGC
This sequence comes from Timaviella obliquedivisa GSE-PSE-MK23-08B, assembly GCA_019358855.1. Classification (NCBI taxonomy): domain Bacteria; kingdom Bacillati; phylum Cyanobacteriota; class Cyanophyceae; order Oculatellales; family Oculatellaceae; genus Timaviella; species Timaviella obliquedivisa. The sequence continues at coordinate 30,020 of JAHHII010000016.1, forward strand.
CGTCTCTTAACCTCTGCTCTAGAACGCATCGCTGTACTAGCCGACCAAAAAAATAGCATCGTCAAGTTCACCCTCACGACTACTGATCAAGAAATTATTCTGTCTGTAGATGCTCAAGATGTGGGCAGCGGTCGAGAAGCCATTCCGGCACAAATTTCTGGCGACGATTTGGAGATTGCGTTCAACGTCAAATATTTGCTAGAAGGGCTGAAGGCGCTGAACACAACAGAGGTACAGATGCAGTTTAATACCGCAACCAGTCCTTCGATTTTAACGCCATTAGGCGGCATGAAGATGACGTATCTGGTGATGCCAGTGCAAGTGAGATCCTGATTTTTGCTCTGATAGAGAACGAGAGATCAGCCTAAAATTAAGAGCATGGATACGACCTATCGCTTAGAAGGATTCGAGTTTGAATGGGATGAGAACAAAGCCCAAAGCAACTTTGAGAAACATGGAGTTACTTTTGAGGAGGCAGTAGAAGTTTTTCTGGATCCCTTTCATGTGGTAGGTGAGGCATCGGCAAATCGTGAAGTGCGAGATTTTGCGTTAGGATACTCGATCGCTGAACGGCTGCTGCTTGTTGTCCATGTGGAGCGGCGATCGAAAATTAGAATGATTTCTGCTCGTGTTGCTACTCGTTCCGAACGGAGGTTATATGAACAATCTCAATGAAGAGTTGGAGTTAGGAGAAGATCTAGAGTTGCGGATTCATCCCCGCGAAGCTGAAACGATTTCAATCCAGATTCCCAAAGATATACTAGAGTCGCTTAGGAGGATTGCAGTACAGCGGGATATGTCGCTAGAGGCACTTCTCAAGTTCTACATTGGAAAATGCCTTCGTCAGGATTTAAGTCAGATGTTTGCGAACCAGATGCTGGACTCGACTGCAAAGGTTTTGGCGCGATATCACCATTCTGAAGATGAGGTTGCCCAGATTTTGCAGGAAATTCGTTTAGAGTCGCAGTAATTCTTAGCCTAAGCAGGCAATTTGGACATTCACCGGACGGACAACCAAACTAAAAAGCCTTTGGCAATCCTGCTTGCTTGAGAACTGCATTTGCTGTATGACGAGATTTGATTGAACTGTCTACGACAAATCGCCAATCAGTAATTGGGCTGTACCAGATTTCATGATCTCCTTTGCCTTGACGCTCAAAAAAACAACCTGCTTCTATCAAGAGTTTCTTGAGTGCGGAGGTTAGCGATGCAGCCATTTATAAGGCAACCTCGATGAGTTCTTGCCGATGACTGGTCAATTGAATGGCGATCGCACCTACATAATCGGCAGAGATGAGATGATTACTCAGAAGCAAATCAGGAATCATATCCCGCAATTTTTGACTCAAAGCTTCGATGGTATCGGCTTCCGTTGCCAATCCGAGCACATCTTCGCTGGTTGCTACCCAGACTGCTGCATCTGCATCCCAAAAGGCACTGACTTGATAAATTGCTGATTCCATACTTGTCTCCGGTTGAGCATTGGCATTAGCCTGTGCGTTAGCACGCATCGCCTCTTCAATATAAGACACTCGATCGCCTCGGTACTGCCTATGATTTTCGGATTATTGGAGTGGGAAGCGATCGCCGTTCACCCCAAGTGGAGACTAAGAGAGTAAGGAATTGAGCGGTGACTTGAAAAAGTTCGTTAGCTATACTGGGGAAATAAACATCACGGCTTAAGGTTGATGATTAATGCTGAACATGACGCTTTCAGACCAAATTCTCGCATTTGTCGAAGAGCAGGCAGCAGCGGCTGGCTTTAACACTGCCAGTGAATATATTTATCAGTTGATTCTGCGAGAGCAAGAGCGACTTTTGCAACGAAAGCAAGTCGAGTCAATGTTGCTAGATGGGTTGGAGAGCGGAGAACTCATTGAAGCAACAGATGACTGGTGGGAGCAAAAACGCACCCAGCTTGAGCGGATGCATCAGCCAGAAGCATGACCAAATGAATCATTCTCAGAGGATGTCTGAGAAGTCTAGATTGTTATCCGATCCGCCCCCTAAATCCCCCATTCTGGGGGACTTTGAAGGAGGACTGGTGCAGAAGTCCCCCAGAATGGGGGGTTGGGGGGCGAGTGTAAGAATCCTTGAGACTTCTCAGACATCCTCTCAGACCGAAAGCTAGCCAGAACTTAAATGATCATTTTGCTTACATTGCTGAGAACAACCTCGCAGCCGCTCTACAGTTTTTTGATTCTGCACGGTTGATGATCGCTCAGCTTGCCAAAATGCCAGGAACCGGTAGTTTATACCTTGTCGAAAATTCTCGTTTGCAGGGGTTACGGAAATGGGCAGTGAAAGATTTCAGGAAATACCTGATTTTCTATTTTGAGCATGATAGTGATATCGAAGTTGTGCGAATTCTATATGCAACGCGAGACATCATCAGCATTTTGGACGGTGAGGTGTAGGGCGATCGCCTTGTAGATTGGATTTTGGAGCAGCGATCGCTGTTTGACTCGTTGTATTTTTATTGGTAGTCGGTTGTTCACATAGTGTTCGTGCAACTTCTTGAAAAATGTAACTTGTTCAATTGCGAGTTTAAAGCGGGCACGAATCTTTTCACGTTCAGGCATATCCTCGGCTGTAGCAGTATAGCCATCTGGTGTCAGTGCAAGATACCCATCTTTGTAGCTGCCGCTCGTCAAACCGTATTTATTAGAGTTGGTTACTAACTGACGGCTTGTACCACTTTCCGCAGATCGTCCCATTTCCTGAAATAGTGTAAGATACCGAATCTTTTGACCTGATGCATGCTTCTGAATGGCAAGAGCTAGTTCTAATGATTCCTCGAAGGTTGCGGCTGGAAAATTGCGCTGAGGTCTTTTACGGCGTGTTCGAGTCTGTGAATCACCACCCATCCCAGCATCTGTATCATCATTAAACAAGTCCTCAAAGGTTTCCCCAGACTCCTCTTGATCTTCATGTCCTCCGTTGTTATTAAGTAGGCTATTTCTATCGCCTTCTGGAAAAATGTCTTCCTGTGAATCGCTGACTTCTTCTATCACCTATTTCTCTCTAATACTGTAGGTATAATCTGGCTTATAGAAATACTGTTGTCCATAAGAACACTTGTATTAACTAGACTTTATTCCTAATAGAGCAGCATCTTTCCCCCACCCAACGCCCCTTCAACCCTGCACAGCAATCTCCCAAGCACGATCGCCATCCCCACCGATTGCCAATCTGTTCCAAATTTATGATTACGGAAAAGTTATGCTTCTAAAAGCATCAAAAATATTGCGATCGCCGCCTATTGCAGCATTCCGAAATCAATCTCTGGAGGCATATGGTTCAAACTCCAACTCAACTGTTAACACTGGAAGCGTTTCTGCAACTGCCAGAAACTCAACCTGCTAGTGAATTCATCAACAGTCAAATTACACAAAAACCTATGCCTCAAGGGGAACACAGCATTCTACAAGTTGGACTTTGTAAGGTGTTGATTATGTTGCAGAGTCACCGCGAATTGCTAAAGCTTTTTCAGAACTGCGCTGTGTGTTTGGCGGAGCGGCGATCGTGCCTGATGTGTCCGTGTTTCGGTGGCGGAGGATTCCGCGCACTTCGGCGGGTAGAGTGGCTAATCGGTTTGAAATTCCTCCCGATTGGGCGATCGAAATCCTTTCTCCTGACCAATCTCAGACTAAGGTTTTAGCTAAGCTGCTGCACTGCATGGAGCATGGTACAGAGCTAGGTTGGCTGCTTGATCCAGAAAATGACACTGTGCTAGCAATTTTGCCAGAGTCGCGGGTGAAGCTATATCAGGGAACAGAGCCGTTACCAATCCTGCGAGATATCGACCTCACCTTATCAGCAGCAGAGATCTTTAGCTGGCTGGCACTACCTGAATAAAGGAAGCATCATAGCAAGTTCCTGTTTTCCGTTTTTTTGTTGAAAATTACCTGTCAGGGTACTAGAAACGTTTGCCGATCGCCCCCAGTATAGGGGAAACCAACGGGTTAACGTAAAGAGCGGCAGGGTTTGCGAAATATAAAATATTAGGATCGGGAAACCCTGAAGGGGCGATCGCGTCTATTAAACTAATAGTGGTTGTGTATAATTACTAACCAAGGAAAATCATGATGACCAGTGACACCATTAAATTCACGATTAACTTTAGTGATCCAGGTCTAGATGACGAAGAGCGGGATGAAGAAGTTGAGAACCTACTGTATCAACTACAAGATCTGGATGAAGTCGAAGCAAACCGAGTGGTTGATCCTCATCCGCCCGCTGGCAATAAATCCTTGGGAGCCTTGCTAATAGGTATTTTGACGGCAGAAGTGAATGCTGCTAACTGTAAAAAAGTGTTGGGTTTTTTGGGCGATCGCCTTGGCGGTAAACCCATTGAACTGGAAGTCGAAGCGAACGGTAGAAAGCTAAAGGTAACGGCACACAGCCGAGAAGAGTTAGAAGCCGCGATGAAAGCTGCTCGAGATTTTGTTGAAGTTGAGCAATCGTAAGGAAAAGTAGCCATAGGAAAAATAGCCATGAAAAAAGCCGCACTGCTGATTGGAATGAGTGAATATCAGCCTGGGTTAAATCCTTTGCCCGGAGCGGTGCGCGATATGGAAGCGATGCAGCGGGTGTTGCAGCATCCAGACATGGGCGGGTTTGATGAGATTAAGACTTTGGCAAATCCTGAAGTGCAGCAAATGCAGGAGGCGATCGAAGCTTTGTTTTCGAGTGGCGTGAAGGAAGATTTAACGCTACTTTTTTTCTCAGGTCATGGCATTAAAGACGATCGCGGACGGCTATACTTTGCAACGCCGTTAACCCGCAAAAATAGTAATGGCGATTTAGTCAAAGCGACTGCTGTGCCTGCGAGTTTTGTGCAAGATATCATGAGCCAATCGCGCTGTAAGCGCCAGATCGTCATTTTAGATTGCTGTTTCAGCGGCGCTTTTGCTGAGGGTATGACGGCGAAAGATGATGGCGTTGTTGATGTACAGTCGCAATTGGGCGGCGAGGGACGGGCAGTGCTAACCTCATCGACCTCGACGCAATACTCTTTTGAGCAACAAGGCTCAGAACTATCGGTGTACACCCGTTTTATTGTGGAAGGAATTGAAACAGGAATTGCTGACACCGACAATGATGGATTTATTGCGGTCGATGAACTGCACGACTATGCACGCAAAAAGGTACAAGATACATCGCCTGCAATGAAGCCTAAAATCTATGCAGTCGAGGAAGGGTTTCGCATCTTTTTGGCGAAAGCACCGACGAGCGATCCGAAGGTGCTTTATCGCAAAGAGGTGGAACGCTTTTTTAGCCGGGGCACAATCTCGGCGATCGGGCGGCACACGTTAGATGTGCGCCAGACAACACTAGGATTATTACCAGATGTTGCAGCGGCGATCGAGGCAGAGGTCATGAAACCTTACCAAGAATATCAGGCGAAACTGCTGCGCTATGAGCAAGTTTTGGCGGCTGAATTGCAACAACGGCGGACTGCTTCGCAGATACCGCAAGGGTCGCTCCCCAACACCACATTGGGCGAACTGCAATCTTTTCAAAAGGCTTTAGGGTTACGGAAAGAAGATGTTGAGGCGATCTCTCGACGATTGATTCAACCAGAAGTGCGTCAGGAGGTCACTCAAACCCCACTTAAAGAGAGTTTTCCTAATCTCTCTAAGAGTTCAACTCCCGATTTTCAACCCCTCATTTCAACCCCTGTACGATCTGCTCCTGTACAAGAAGACCGATCGTTTCAAGGCACCCGCAAGCGATCGCGTCATTCCCTCTGGATTATTGTGGCTGTGATTGGCGTAGGGCTTGCAGTCGGGGCAGGCGCACGGCTCTTACTCTCTGGTGATTCAGATTATGGCTCTGTCTCTCCTCCGGTAAGTCCGACGATCGCAGTAGGCAGCTCTGCCACTCCTGAACCCTTTCCTGCGCCTGATCTGTCTCCTCCTTCCCCGGCTAACTCATCTCCTATTCCAAGCCCTGATCTCATTCCCACGCCTGAGCCATTGCCCGTGACCCCATCAGTTTGGGTGGTGATAGTGTCTAGTGATAGCACCTTGGAACTGGCGCAAGAACAAGTGAAAATTGCAGAAAACGCTGGGCTATCGGCGGCAATTGCTAAGCGAAATGAATGGTATGCAGTGCGCGTTGGAGAAGGATTTGCCAGCAAAGCGGAAGCAGAACAGGCAAAGGACTATATTCTGACGCAGGTGCCAGGATGGGCAAAAAATAAGCCTTTTGTGCGAAATCAGACAGATTGGTGTGGACAGCCTGTTGAGCAGGTAGGCTATGTGGAATGTCAGCAACCATAGTTCTCTATGTTCTGTATGAGGATGATTGAACTACGACTGCTCCAATCTTTTCCGCCATTCTGCGTCCACTTTGTCAGCGTTCAAGAACTCCTGCTCTGTTAAATCTGACTCAGTGGTATATGCCAGGTCTTTTGCATCAACCACTGTAGCGGCTGCAAACTGTTTGGCAAAGCTCAGTTTTTGATTAAGGGTATCGCTGCCAGAGTTAAGAGCGATTGCTCTTTCTTGGCGTAATACGTTCCGCGACTCAATGCCCCGGTTGCGCCACTGAATCCAGAAATAGCGAGCTAAGGGAATGCCCAAAAAGCCAATGCCATAGGCTAGCAAAATGCCATAAATACCGCCGACGAAGGCAACTAAACCGCCTAATTGAGCAGCGATCGTTCCATCTCGTAGTAAACTGCCTAGCACCAGCGCACCAACGAGATTAACGCCACCCAAGCCTGCAGCTAGTATGATCTGTCCCGAACCTGCCTGGCTGAATCGCCACAGGGATTCTTTCAAGTAAGCGCCGACGGATCTAGACTGCTGCTGCTGTGCCGAAACTTGCAGTTGAGGAAAGTGATAGATAATCTGCCCCGTCGGACTCACTTCTGGTCTGCCGTTAAAGCGCGTCAGCACAGGCAGCATATAGTCTTCAAATTCTTGTTGAGAGCGATCGCCCAGATTATCTAAATAAGGAACGACCTGTTCGGCAACAATCGCGCCATTGTTATTCCGAATGACGGTGGCGATCGTTTTCCAGCGGCGATCGTTGAGATCGGCGTTGGGGTCGCCATCGCCAAAAAGGAAAGAGAAGACCGATTCTAGGAAGTTCATTTCGTTTCCGTCTCGGCTTGACTTACGGCGATGCGCCCGATCGTCATAATAGTTGGGTGTAAAAATCCAGAAAAAGTCAGGGCTGAAAAAGCCCATACCGCCTCCTGAACCGCCACCCCAACTTCCGCCGCTGTCGTTGTCATTGTCGCCTCGGCTGCTGGCTAGGGCAATCAAGATAATGGCGATCGCCAGCATGATTAGCAAAATTGACGCAATCAGCACGATCCCAAACGACACGCGAATAATGTAGAACAGAACGCCCCAGATTTTGCTCCACCATTCCTGAAGCCGTAGCCGAAAATATTTGTTACGCAGCACATCCCGAAAATTGTTGGAAAACAGGTATGCCATCTCGCCCGACTCTGCAACCTGCATATGCCCACCCGCTTCAGAGGCAAGTTCTAGCAAATCGCGCTCGGCAACCTGCACCTCTAATCCCGCTTGAGACGCTACATCTCCAACTGTCACCCGATAACCTAATCTCTCTACCGCTTGCATGACGGAAGGGTTTAAAGCCATGCCATTGAACCTCAAACGATCTGCTCTCTTCAGTATAGGTTTTGGTTCTAAATGATGGGGAAAACGCAGTCACTCAGAACTTAGTCCCTTAGAACTCAGTCCTTTAGAACTCAGTCACCTAGACAGAATAAACTGTCAAAGGTGCCTCATAGACTTTAATATTCGCATCGGAGTAAATTCTGGCTCTGTGACGAAAATCTCAGGAGGCTGAGGCTGAGGCAAACGCAGGTGTTCAACGGGCAAAGAATACTCCTCTGGAACAATTTCACAGGCAACGGTTGAAATCATCTCAGAGGATATGGGGTTAGCTGTAAGCCACGTGACAGAGCCATCAGGAAAAATGACGACGTTATCGAGAAGGAGGGAATTACTTAAATTTGCACCATTGGGCTGATCTGGTGATAAGATGCGCATCTTTACGGCTGTTTAAGGTGAAGCTACGTGAAGCGGTTATTGTAGCTGCGTGTTGTCGGGTTGGATCAGGTTAAAGTATTAAATTGTGAGATGTTCTCCAGTATTCCATTTAGACTGCTTTAACACGCTCTTTCTGTCCTTCCTAAATTCTTACCCGAGGCGACCATGCCCAGATCTCAACGAAATGACAACTTTATTGATAAAACCTTTACTGTCATGGCAGACATGATTTTGAAGGTGCTACCCACCAGCCGAGCCGCCAAAGAAGCATTTGCTTACTACCGAGATGGGATGTCGGCTCAGGGCGATGGCGAATACGCCGAGGCGATGGCGAACTATGAAGAGGCTCTGCGGCTAGAAAAAGACCCCTACGATCGCAGTTTCATTCTCTACAACATGGGCTTAATCTTTGCGAGCAACGGCGACCATAACAAAGCGCTAGAACTCTATCACCAATCTATTGAAATCAGTCCTCGGATGCCCCAGGCGTTGAATAATATCGCGGTTATTTATTATCACTTGGGCGAGATGAAGCAGGAGGAAGGCGATAACGAAGCGGCTGAAGAACTGTTCGATAAGGCTGCGGATTACTGGCAACGCGCCATTCGTCAGGCTCCCAATAACTACATTGAGGCGCAGAACTGGATGAAGACGACTGGGCGATCGAAGGCAGATGTTTTCTTTTAAAAGCTAGATTTTCTTTTGCAGGCTAAATCATGATTGATCGAGAACAGGTTCATAAAGTGGCTCATTTGGCGCGACTAGATTTATCGGCTGGCGAAGAAGAGCAGTTTACAACGCAACTCAATGGCATCCTAGATTACTTTGAGCAGTTGAACGAGCTAGATACGACCAACGTTCAGCCTACGACTAGGGCGATCGAGGTGAGCAATGTGGCGCGAGTAGATGCGTTGCAGCCTTCGCCAGAACGGGAGCAAATTTTGGAGAGTGCCCCCGACCGAGAGACGAACATTCAAGGAGACTTTTTTAAGGTGCCAAAGATTATGAGCGCAGATTAAGTTCTTTAACTGATTAGAACTCTCGGCGAGAAAAGATCAGGACGGCGATCGCTAATACCAATCCTATCCACACCAGCCCATAGATCGTACTCCCCAGCAAGTCTAGCGGCTGGGGCAGTAAAGTCATGCCGTAGATTGCTTCGTTCTTAAGGTTAAAGCGCGACAGGTCGGGCAGCACCAAGTAAAGATTTTGAGTCATCTGCCGAATGCCTGGGCTTTCTACCAAATTTCCCAATGTGACAATATCGCGGCTAAAGTTCCCCATTAGGTAAACTGCTAGGGTTAGCATCATGGCGATCAATGAACTGGTGAACACGCCAAAAAGAATGGCAACTCCAGCAATAAGAGCAAGTTCTAGAAACTGAAAGAGTACCGTCACAAAAATGCTGGTGACCGGATAAGAAATTTGTTTGGCACTGAGTATTGCCAGAAAGATAGCCGTCATTGCTGCCAACAACACCGCCAACACTGCCGATAACCCGACATGTTTGCCCACAACAAACTCAGCGCGACTGATTGGTTTTGCGATCAGGACGTAGACTGTGCGCTTCTCAATTTCTTTATTAATGAGCGCTGTGCCGACAAAAAGGGTGACGACCAGTCCGAAAAGACTCATGGCGGCTAAGCCGATGTCGATGATGATTTTGTTTTCATTACCCGCTGCGATTTCGGGAAGGAGCACCGCAGCCGCAATCATGAGCAGAGCAAAGAAGCCAATGATATAGAGAACGCGATCGCGGATTACCTCGCGGAATACGTTGGAAGCCACTACTAGAGTTCGACCTAAGTTCATAGACACCCGTTAAATTTTTGATTCGACCGCTTTTAATATGCCCTGCCAAGGCTAAATATTTCCTGGGAGGATGGCTGGATCAGGATGCTTTGGCAACTCTAAATGCTAGGCGTTGGACTAGCGGCAGGAGTCCGAGGGTTAAGGTTCCACCAGGGAGCCGTTGCCGGAGGTGGAGCGCGATCGATTGTAATGCCGCTGGTACGCGAGTCAATGGGGTCGCATTTAAGGAGATAAAAGCTGAGTTCTTTAGGACGTTCTAAGCCTCTAACTGGCGGTGCATCTGGCTCTCGGGGGACACGGCAGGATTTAGCTAAGGTGTAGCCGTTGGGTTGAGAGCTAGGGCCCCGCCAAATGGCTTGCAGAAGAAGTGTGCCGTACCAAGGAGACTGAGAGCCAGGGGCGTTGTCAATGTTACTAGGAAAAAATTGGGCGTTGTAAAGCCAGAGGCGGGCTTCTTCAGCGCCAGGGATATTGCCAAAAACTTTTTGGGCAATCACCGGAGCCATGTTGAAGGGACGAATAGGCGAGGTTTCGGCTTGAATATTGCGGAGGAGCCGTTGTCCATCTGCCCACGATCGCCCCCTCAGTTCCCCGCGGCGAAGTTCATCTCGAATCATGGCTTCGGCAGTGTCTAGAATCGTTACACCTTGAGAAACAGGAGGGGAATTGAGCCGAACAATAAAGGCGCTTTTGTTAACGTTGCGATCGGCTAGAAGGCTAGGATACTGCTGAAGCAAATTATCAAGCAAGAAATGAAACTGAATCCAGCAGCTTAGCAGAATTGAAATTAGAGCGAGCAAAACGAGATATTGCCGCTCAAAAGGGAGGAAGTCATCAAACTTTTTGATCTGAGGGCCCGTTTTTAGCAAAGTTGGGATGGCAGCAATGATGCCAGATAACAACGGCCAACTAATCAGCGCGGTCGGGAAATCTTGAATGAAGAAACGATTGCTATAGAGTGCAATACTCAGCAATGCCCCGGTTACCCAGGGCCCATAAGTAATTTTCAAACCTAAAAGCGGAATAGGCACAGTTTTCTTGAAAAGTACCCAATCTGTGCCAATGATGAGGAAAAACCAGCCAGTCAGCGCGACAAGTTCTTTGGCAGCGGGTTCACGAATTAGCAGGTAAACCAGCCAAGAAAATATCCCTAGCAACAGCGCCGTTGTCCCCGAAAATTGCTGAACGTCTTTGAAGCGTGCCTGGAACTGGTCAATAAGTTTTTTCACAGCGGCACATTAAGGTTTGATTGGAAGACGATCCGCAGCAACAGCGCCACCAAAATTGCGCTATAGCTCCAGGCATTAGCTACCAGGGTGGTGTTGAGCCGCGGACGGAACTGGCGGGGTTTACGCTGAGGTGAAACAAAAACCCCTGTTTCGACGACCACATCAGGAGCTTTGGGGAGATCTTTTTTCATCAACCAATCTAGCCCGACCAGCCCCAGCCACTTCATGCCCAGGCTGACAAAAAAGGTAATGAAGCAAATCATGATTAATAGCTCGGCAGTGCCGTTAGACCATTGGTCAAAAAAGATAAAGTTCATCAGCGCTATCTTTAGCTCTGTGAGTAAAGGCGTGGGCAGTGCCAGGGAGGTTCCCAACAGCAAGAACGTGACTAGCCAGCCTAAAACTGTCGTTAATAAATTAATAGAGGCGGCAAACTGGACGCTTTGCTTCGGGGGAATATTGAGTTGTTTATGAAGGACGGTGGCTTCAATGGCGATCGCCATCAGCAAAAATACGATCTGAAAGGCGATCGCTCGGAGAGGAACAACGCTAGGGATGAAGTCAAAGAACATCGGTTCAAGAAAAAATGCAGGGAGATTCTTTCATTAAAAGTACTTCAGCCTGAACAGAATGGATCTGTGGGATAGGAAAAGAAGTGGGCAGCACAAGGAGGAACTAGGAGTTAATTCTTTTTGTAAAAACGCTACATGTAGTAAATATTAGTAATATTTAGGTCAGAATAACTACTTGTAGTGTTACCGTGAAGGCGCGAATGAAGTTTTTTTTCCTTCTTTTATCTCTCTTAATTTATCCTTCTTTAAAGTGAGCAATACTAAAGTCATGACTAGATCAGGCATCGGTATTCGGACAGCCCAGGGTCGGTCTGAGCGGTTAGCAGGTCAGACCCACGTGTATGACGGGCTGGGGAAGGGAAAGTCGCAGGCAGCGCTGGGTGTGGTGCTGCGATCGATTGGGCTAGGCATTCACACGGGGACGCAAACGCGGGTGTTGCTGCTGCGATTTTTGAAGGGCCCTGGACGGACTTACGATGAAGATGCGGCGATCGAAGCATTGCGGCGCGGGTTTCCGCACTTAATTGACCAGGTACGGACGGGTCGGGCAGAATTTTTTGGAGCAGATGAAATTACAAAGTTTGACCGCTTGGAGGCGCAGCGGGGCTGGGATGTGGCAAAAGGAGCGATCGCTTCTGGGCTTTATTCAGTCGTAGTTTTAGACGAAATTAATCCAGTGCTTGACCTGGGTTTGCTGCCCGTTGAAGAGGTTGTAAAAACTTTACTGAATAAATCCCCCGATTTAGAGGTCATTGCCACAGGACGGGCTGCGCCCCAAGCCGTGTTAGATATTGCTGACCTGCATTCTGAGATGAAGGCGTATCATCATCCTAATGCGTTGGCGCATGGCATTGAGGGTATTGAAATTTATACCGGTGCAGGTAAGGGTAAATCGACTAGTGCGTTAGGCAAAGCGTTACAGGCGATCGGAAAAGGAATTAGTCAGGATAAGTCGCACCGGGTGTTGATTTTGCAGTGGTTGAAGGGTGGGGTGGGTTATACCGAAGATGCGGCGATCGCGGCGCTTCACCAAAGCTATCCTAATTTAGTGGATCATCAGCGCTGTGGACGGGATGCGATCGTGTGGCGGGGGCAACAACAAGAATTGGATTATGTGGAGGCTGAGCGCGGTTGGGAAATTGCGAGGGCGGCGATCGCCTCTGGTCTTTACAAAACTATTATTCTTGATGAACTCAACCCCACCGTAGATCTAGAATTACTTCCGCAAGAACCGATCGTCCAAGCTCTTCTTAGAAAGCCGCGCGACACCGAAATTATTATCACCGGACGCTGCAAAAATCCCCCAGACTACTTCGACCTCGCCAGCGTCCATTCTGAAGTCTACTGCCACAAACATTACGCTGAAAAAGGTATTGATCTCAAACGAGGCGTAGATTTTTAAGCAGGGTTAAAAGACCAGGTTCATGGGGGACGTTAGAAGCCGTGTCATTTGAAGCGATCGCTTTCAGCCTAAAATGTGTTTACCATTTAAAGGTCTAATGTAGAACTTTTTAGGCTCAGATCGCTATGACCGCCACTTCATCAACCCTTGCCTCTCGCCTCCGTAACCTCATTATTGTCCTGGTTGCTGTTGTCCTTAGCGTTGCTCTCTTTTTGGGTCTGCGAACGGGCACAAGCTCTGGCTCCCTTACTAGCCTGGCAGCGATCGCTGTTCCCCTTGATGTAGCGCTCAAAAACGGTAAGCCCACTCTCGTAGAGTTCTACGCCAACTGGTGCTCGGCTTGTCAAGCAATGGCGAATGATATGAGCGAACTTGAGCAGCAATATGGCGATCGCGTCAACTTCGTCATGCTCAACGTCGATAACAACAAATGGCTTCCCGAGATGCTGAGCTATCGGGTTGATGGCATTCCTCACTTTGAATTCCTGACGCAAAAAGGAGAAGCGATCGCCAGCACCATTGGTCAACAACCTCGTGCCATCATGGCAAGCAACATTGAAGCCCTCGCCACTGCCTCTCCTCTGCCTCATCTCCAAAACCGAGGTCGTGTCTCTGAAATAGAACCTCCCGTGACCCAAGACAGTGCTCAAGCCAGAACCGATGACCCGCGTAGTCATGGAGGACAAGTGGTGCAATAGCACCAGGGTTCTCCTACCGACCCACAATTTTTAACGCTACAGAGACTAAGGTTAAAAACGTCAAGAATCCGATCGCATCTAAAGTGGTAGTTAGTAAGGGCCCACTGATTAACGCCGGGTCGAGATTCAGCCGCTTTAACCCCAGGGGCAGCAGCGTCCCCAAACTCGCTGCTATCAGTACATTAATCATCATCACTGACCCAGCTACTAGTGCTACCCAATGCTCTGAAGGAGGTGCCCAGATTAATGAAAGCACTGCCAACGAAAGCCCTAGTGCTAATGCAGAAGCTAAACCTGCCAAAATTTCCTTTCGCAAAATTTTTAACGCGTCATGATGGGTCACTTCCCCCATGCCCAACCCTCGCACTGTCACTGAAAGCGCTTGGATTGCTACATTGCCACTGGCATTAGAAAGAATTGGCATCACCACTGCTAAAACAGGCACTAGGGAAATCACAGACTGAAAAGGAGCGATCGCACTTGCCGCACCCACATATAACACCACGTTTCCTAATAACCACGGCAACCGCTTGCGTATCGTTACCTTGGGCGAACATAATGCTGCCTCATCGCCTCCGCTAACCCCGGCTAGTTTTTGAATATCCTCAGTGGCTTCTTCCTCCAGAATGTCCACAACATCGTCAATGGTGACAATGCCGACTAGCCGATCTTCGCGATCGACCACAGGTAACGCCAGCAGGTCATACCGCTTCATGAGTTGCGCCACTTCCTCTTGCGGCATCTCGGTGTAGGCTTTCAGCACCCGCTCACTGGCAATATCACGAATATAGGCAGTTGGAATTGAAAATAGCAATTGCCGCAAAGACACGACCTGCACCAACTTACGCCGCTCATCAATGACGTAAGCGTAGTAGACAGTTTCTTTATCTTGGTCAGTCTGCCGAATTTTTTCTAAGGCTTCACCTACAGTTAATCCTCGGCGGAGTTGCACATACTCAGTGGTCATGACCCGTCCGGCAGTGCCCTCTGGATATCCCAAGATAGTGGCGGTGGCGGCACGCTCACTGGGACTAAGCTGTTGCAGCAACCGTTTAACGATACGCGCAGGCAGTTCGTCGAATAGTTCAGCGCGATCGTCGGGGCGCATGGAATCGACTAGACTCCTTACATCTGCGGTGTGGAGCGAGGTAATCAACTCCTCCTGCACATCGGGGGGAAGATATTCAAATACATCGGTCGCTTTATCTTTTTGAAGCAACCGGAAGGCGATCGCCCGTTTTTCAAGCGGCAACTCTTCAATGTAATCGCCCACATCTACAGCTTGGAGACGATTCAACTCTCCCTTCGCCTGATTTAAATCGACAAGTTCTAGCAGGACATCTTTGTTTTCCTGAGTGAGCATTTCAGCCTCCTATAGTCCCCTCGCGCCGGGAAACTAGAGTCGTAGAGACAATGGCTACACCGGGCTAGAGGACGAATTTACTATGTGGGGATGGACTTTGGTCCATAAAATCGGGTAACTCTACATCGGTTGTTGTATACAACAGCCGCTAATGGGACATTTTAGCCGTCTTAGAGATTGTCGGCTAGGAATTTTATGCAATTTCTGCAATTCTTGTTGAGTTCTTCAAGTATTAACAGCCCAATGATTTGTAGGACGGGCATGTTACCCGTTAGGCTAGAAGGCTGTCCTACTCTTACAAGCAAACTCGCAACTGAAATAAAATTGCTGCATCAGGAGGCTCTCTCAGTATTCCCAGAGAAGCAGTATTCCCGGAAAAATTGGGAAATCCGGTCATTTTTATTTCTCCATGAATAGCAAATTCTTGATGGGTTGCGTCAGGCGGATTGTTTGTCCATCAATTTTTAGCAGATTTTTCAGCGTGGTTGGGGTGCCCTCCGGAAGGAGGATGAGGCGATCGCTGTTCACCGTCAAATATGCTTCTAGGTCTCCTAAATCAATGCCGTCATGCTGCGACAAATATCCCATTAATCGCCGAAACAGCTTAGGAAAAATCACCGATTCTTGGGTTAAAGAATTAAATCCTGAAATCGTAAACCCTGCGGTTGTGACATCGACTGACCACAGCCCTGCTTCTGTAGAACAGGCTTGGGCAACCGCTGCTGTTAAAAACTGCCGAATCTGTGCTAGCTGATTGTTGTAGAAAATTGGATAGACTAATCCTTCTTTAAGGAGTTGAAAATTAACGCTTTGTTGTATCCAATTTTTATCCATGACCACCTTACTGCCATCCTGTTTTCCCGATCGCCCTGGAAACGCTAATGCTAATGCTCGTCCATATTGGTCGGCAAAGTGAGTCAAAATATAACCGGGAGCGATCGCTGGGTCAGCTGCGATCACGCACCATTCGTCATCTCGTTGAATGGTGCCAGTATCAAATCCCAACAAATTGAGCAATCTAACTGCTGCTTGTTCGGCGTAGGGTGGTGGCTGATGTTGGCTCCCAATCCGGCTTTTGGGCGGCTGAAAATGAGTTTCTAAAGAGTCGATCGCATCTAATCGCAGTTGCGTCACGCCTGCCTGATTAAACTTAACGGGTTGCCCTAACTGATTCCACAAACTCAAGTCGTGGGGCATGAAACGAATTGAGTCGCCATCGGGAGCCGAACCCAAAATAGAAAAATTGCCTTCAATCAAAATCATGGGTTAGATGCGTCTCCTGCCATGGCTTGCTGTACCCGTTGCCAGAGAATAGCATCTGATTGATACATTTTGAGCGCCCCGATCGCCCCATCCCGATCGCGCTGATTTCCCGTTGCAACTAGCGTTAACAGAAAATCTAAAGCATGATCTTGCCGCAACATAGCGATCGCCAGTAAACCCGTTAACCGCAACTCTGTCATTGTTGTGCGCTGCCACCACTGCCGCAAAATCTCAAACGCTTCAGGCTGCCGCGATTCGCCTAAAGCCAATGCTGCCATCTCGCTAATTTCGGGAGATTTGTCTAAAAAACTAGCGATTAATGGTAGAGAGGGTTGAGGCGCTAAACTCATCAGCCCCGTAAAACATTCGGATACAACCTGTGGATCTTCGTCGCCCATTCGAGCCTTAAATCGCAGCAGTGGCACAGCTTGAGGATGGGCGGTGTAGGCGATCGCCCGAATTGCCCCAATCCGCGCCTCTGATTCGGCATCGGCTAACAAATCTGCTAATTCGCTCATCACATCAACATAATTCATCCGTACCAAGCCTAGGGCACAGGTGCCTCGTAGTGCGGCAGCCGTATCGGTTGGGCTACCCCAGCCTGGCTCCTTTTGTACAAAATGAATGCCCCCAAGAAACAGCGATTCTTCAGAATAATCCATGCGGTATAGGGCTTCGGCAATCCGTTGTTTCGCTTTGCAACTCGGATCTGTTTCTGCCCCGTTTGTCATAAACTTGGAGAATGCAGCAGCTAATTCTGGAATCAGCGATCGCACTTCAGCTTCTCCAATTACCTTCGCAGCTTGGGCAATGGCGATCGAAAATTTGCTACTCAGGATCTGACGCAAAACCGCTATGCCAGCCTCCGATGTGGGATCATTCCGCACTTCAGCCAAGCTAGCCAGCAACTCTTCTTGTTTTTTTGACTTTGCCATCCCCTTTCCTCTATGAATCACAAACCTTTGATCGTTAAACCCGGCGCAACTATCTCTCTCAAAGATTATGACCCCAAGTATACGGGCGAATTTAAAGATAAGACCGAGGCTCAAGCCAAGCTCCAAACAGATACAGGACGGATTGGTGCTTATCAAAATGTGCTGTATGCCCAAAATACCTATGCGCTACTGCTAATTTTTCAGGCAATGGATGCAGCGGGCAAAGATAGTACCATTAAGCACGTTATGTCTGGCGTGAACCCACAGGGCTGTCAGGTGTTTAGCTTCAAAGCACCTTCAACAGAGGAATTGGATCATGATTATTTATGGCGATCGTTTAAAGCATTGCCGGAACGGGGGCGCATTGGCATTTTTAACCGTTCTTACTACGAGGAAGTTTTAGCGGTACGGGTTCATCCTGAAATCTTGGCTACACAGAAGTTGCCCCATTTGCCGAAAGGCGACCCTTCCGGTATCGGCAAAGCCGCGCGCATTTGGCAGCAACGGTTTGAGGAAATCAACAACTTTGAAAAATACTTAGATAATAACGGAATCGTTGTTCTTAAATTCTTCCTCAATGTCTCTAAGGATGAACAGAAAAAGCGATTTCTAGAACGCATTAATATCCCTGAAAAGAACTGGAAATTTTCCCTCAGCGATCTTGAAGTTCGACAATTTTGGGATGATTATATGTATGCCTATGAGGAGGTACTTAGCTACACCAGTACTGATCATGCACCCTGGCACGTGATTCCAGCCGACCGCAAATGGTTTACTCGCTTGGCAGTTGCTGATATTGTTTGTACAAAATTAGAAGAACTGAATTTACAATATCCTCAGATGAATCCAGAACATTTGCAGGAGCTTTTGCGGGTTAAAGCGATTTTGGAGAATGAATAGACAGAGGGCATTTAAGATTGGCTCAGTGGTCAGGATTAGCTCACAGCAAAGCCATTATATTGGCGCATGAAAGGCGAGTGATATGCCAAGACAATATCTTCCTTGGTAATTCCTTGTTCGGTGAGTTCATTGGCAACACCCACTTCTGTGCCGTCATATTGAATCCAGATTTTCCCTCCGTTCAGGTCGATGTGAATTAGCGCACCGTACACGCGCCTTTTTTGCAGCCATCCTGTACGGATGACTTGGTAGCGATCGCGCTCTAGGTTAAACAAAACTCCCATTTCGATCTCACCATAGGCAGGCTTGATCTGGCCGTGTTCAGTGAGGATTTGTTGAACAACTTGGCGATAGTGATTCAGCTTATCCATTGCAGGATACTCCTATCTTCTATTTCATAAACCACTAGACGCATTTGATATTCATCTACCCCTTCTTGAACAAACCGTAGGCGGAAAAATTCATCATAGGTTTGGCTAGGGACAGCTAAGTACAGAATACGACTTGGCTCCTGCGATCGCAATGCTCGCCGATAGTTGAGGTATTGTCCAACAGCAGTATAAAATTCGGAGATAGCTGATGGTTTGGTAAAGCTTTTAACTTCGACAGCAATTTTTTCTTGACCGCGAGTAGCAGCGATTAGTCGTTCCGCACCAAGATCAATTTGCATTTGGACATCACCATAGTCAACAGGAAAAGGATCATGGGTGATCTGCTAGCCGTCTTTGATGAGTGCGTCTCTCACTACAGGGCGAAATAAATCTTTTGCCATAACAGCCTTATTGCAACAAACTCACCAATGCTTCCAACAAAATCTGATTCTGTTCCGCTGTTCCTACAGTAATGCGCAGCTTATCTGCTAGCCCAGGTTGGTTGAAGTAGCGCACCAAAATTCCTCGTTCCTTTAGCCCTAAATAGAGGCTTTCGGCATGACTGCCAGAAGGCACAGTTGCCAGCAAAAAATTACCGTGGGAGGGACGCATTTCAAACCCAAGCTGCTTGAGATCAATCATCATCTGAGCCCGATCGCCCTTTACTTTTGTCGCACATGCATTTTTATACGTCTGGTCGCGCATGGCGGCAGCGCCGACCTGAATGGCGATCGCATCAAGGTTATAACTATCTTTTACCTTAAATAAACCTGCTAATAGCTTGGGATTTGCCACTCCAAAGCCCATCCGCAAACCCGCCAGCGAATAGCCTTTTGAAAGTGTCCGCAGTACGATCACATTCTCAAATTCTTGCACGAGCGACAACGCTGAACCTTCAGCAAAATCTACATAGGCTTCATCTACTGCCAACACTCCCTTCACCCGCGCTGCTAATTCACGTAGTTGATCGAGCGGCACCGTGTGCCCCGATGGACTATTAGGCGATGCGATGAACGTAATGGCGGCTTGGGCGGCAACGAGGGCATCAATGGGCAGTTCAAAGTTTTCGCTGTAGGGAATTTCTACCGTGTTTGCGGGCTGAATTTCTGCTAGCGTGCGGTAAAGAACGTAGGTGGGCATGGGATAGACAATGGGGCGATCGCTCCCCTCGGCACAAGCGCGCACCAACACATTCAACACATCATCACTGCCATTTCCTACTATTACCCAATCGGCAGGAACACCCAACACATCACTCACTGCACTACAAAACTCCCGCGCAAACGGATCGGGGTATCGTCGCAGCCATTCGCCATCCAGGTTTTGCAGAACCGCCATAGCTTTGGGCGAGGGCGGATAAGGATTCTCATTGGTGTTGAGTTTAATGATGGGTGTGCCCGGTTTGGGTTGTTCTCCAGGAACGTAGCCATTCATGGCATCAACTGTGGGGCGGAAGTAACTCATAGGGATAGAAGGCTTGAGGGCAGCAGTTTCTATTTTACCGAGAAGGGGCGCAATCAGCCTGAGAGATGATAGGGTGTTAAATCTATTCCTTCGAGATTTTATGGTGTGATTCATGAATGTAGATCTCTCTCGTCGGTCTTTTCTAAAAACAGCAGCACTCGCTGCGATCGCCACTTCTCTCCCCGTTGCATTCTACTCTGTTGCCAAAGCTCAAACGCCGCCCCGTAACCCCGGTTTTTATCGGTTTAAAGTAGGCGAGTTTAACCTAGCAACTATTAGCGATGGCGTTTTGGCGGCTCCGGCAGCACTCTTTGCAGGCAACGCTACCCCCGAACAATTGCAGGCGGTCTTGAAGGAGGGCTTTCAATCAGAAACATTAACACCCGACTGCAATATTCTGTTTATCAATACGGGTAGTCATAAAGTTTTGATTGATAGCGGCAGCGGCAATCTAAACGGGGCAACGGCGGGTAAGTTGATTGAAAATTTGGCATCAGTTCAAATTGCGCCCACGGATATTGATACCATCATCATTACCCACGCCCACGGCGATCATGTGGGTGGCTTGACCGATCCGATGGGCACTCTGTTGTTTCCTAATGCCCAGTATTACGTGTCCAATACTGAATGGCAATTTTGGATGAATCCGAGAGTCAGCTTACCCAAAGTGAAGCTGCCTGATGAGGCGAAAAAGGGGGCGATTGCTACTGCCAAAAAGCAGTTGACCTCAATACAAGGACGGGTGACTCGTTTTGAAATGAACGAGGAAATTATTCCGGGGATCACGGCTATTCCAACACCCGGACATACGGCAGGTCATGTTGCTATTCAAATTACGTCAGGAGAATCAACCCTGATTCATACAGCAGACGTGGTGCATATCTCTACGATTAACTTGTGGAATCCTAGCTGGAAGCCAGTTTTTGATGCCGACCCAGAACAGGCAGCGGCAACGCGGCAGTCAACGCTGGCAAAAATTGCGAGCGATCGCACCCTCATGTTTGCGTACCACTTTCCGTTCCCTGGCATTGGGCACATTACACCCCGCGAGGCAGGCGGTTTTAATTGGAAGCCAGTTAATTGGCAGTTTGAGTCTTAGCGTCCTATCTCGGCAAGAAACTCTGTCACCGCGTCATATTGATCGTGATAAGTCACATAGCGCAGAAAAGTTTCAAGGGGCAGACTGGGCAGCAGTCTACTCCTTGAAACTTTCTGATAGCCTATGACTGACTCAATGTTGTTTAATTGGTAGATACTGAGTACGCCATCCTCCCAAAACCAAACTTCGAGAACGCCCATTCGTCGGTAGATTTCCAGCTTATCTATTCCGCCGCTCGTTCTGACGACTTCTACAACTAAGTCAGGATAGGGTTTTCGCGTATCAAGATTATAGGATTCGTCAGGTTCTCCTCTAGCTCCTATCTCTGGAGTACCCAGGGTCGGACTCCCACGTTTGTAAAAGCGAATTTTTGCGGCTCTCATGTAAGCATCAAGAAGAAGCCCGATAGTAGATTTGAATTCTTCGTGTTCGTCTGAAAGAGGCATTATTTCTAAAGTTTCATCCAAATAGGCAAGCTTGAATCTGCCCAAAATGCTGAGCGCTCGATCGATTTCCTCGAGCTGTTGCCAGGAAACATGGTGAATCAGGTTTGCGGGTTTGGCATGAAGCGGACTTAAAAGTTGCGTTGTCATAACCCATTCTTTAATAGTTCAACCTGCTAAGAGCAATTTTACCCATAGATTTACTAGAAAACTGTTCCATCGCTAATAATTTGAATTGGCGGAGCGCCTCTAGGTCTTAGCTCCGCCGCTATTTTACGCCCTGCTGCCCAGGTGCCGCCTTCTAGGACTTTTACTAGTGGTAAAGATTGGGCATCCATTCCTAGCTTTTGGCGAATTGTTTCGGCAATGCGATCGAGCAAAATCACCGTCAACGATCGCCACTCTACAATCACTTCTGAATCGGGTGAGTGTGTTTCTTGCAATACGCCCGAATGCTTGGGTTGCAACAGTCCTAAATCCATGCATAAACCGCCATTACGATACTCCGATAATCCTGTCAATTTATCCAAGTGAGTAATTTCTAAGCCCAATTCTTGCAAAGGCTCTAGCAAAGAGTAAGTCAGCCATTGGGAGAGTTTATGGAACGGCACAATCTGAGAGCCAACGCCGCGATCGGGCAAGGCAGAGTGAAGCCAAACATCGCCCATATTGATATTGTCTAGCCTGATCCGACCTTCCCAAATCTCGCTAAATCCTTCAAGAACTGCCTCAAAAACCTGTTGCGCCTCTAGTTGATTGGACTGCGACCCCTTGCGGGTATCTTGAAGCGCGCGCGCTACTAAATAATTGACTAAATACCCTAGTCGGGGCTGTTTCCCTGGCTGTTCTCCAGAAAACAAATGGGGCGATTGGGATAAAACGTTGCCCAAACGTTGCATCAGCTTGAGTCGTCCCGCCATCCCCACTAAAGAATTGCGATCGCTGACTTGAAATCCTTCTATTAACGTGGCTTCTGTAAGATTTTGTAATCCGGCTGCATCAGTTTGTAAGGCGTGAGGAATGCTAGAGAACGCACTTTGTAGAAACAGATGAAAGCTGGCAACGCCTAATCCTTCGGAACGTTGAAAC
The DNA here is from genome assembly GCA_019358855.1 of Timaviella obliquedivisa GSE-PSE-MK23-08B. Lineage (NCBI taxonomy): Bacteria > Bacillati > Cyanobacteriota > Cyanophyceae > Oculatellales > Oculatellaceae > Timaviella > Timaviella obliquedivisa. The sequence continues at coordinate 52,699 of JAHHII010000016.1, forward strand.
GTTTGTCCGGTTGACGCTTCTAAGTACTGCCAACCTGTACCTGCGCCTGCATCTAGGAGAACGCTAGGAATAACGAGGTCAAACTTTGCTTGGGCTTTTTCTAGAGGGTTTAATTTTGCAAGGTGCTGATTCAACAGCGCAGAGCGAGAAATGCCACCTGCTTCAAAATGTCGCCAACGGCTGTGAAAGGGAATTTGTAGGGTTGGATATGTCGCTCGCATCACTTCAATGACGTAGTCTGCGGTGCGATCGAGTTGTGTTAGATCGAGATGGAAATGTTGAAGTTGGTTGGCAGTAGCGAGGGCAAAAATTTGACCGCAGCGATCGCGGATGCCTTGAGGAGAGCGAAGGTAGGCGATCGAGGGATGCATGAGTGTTTGACCTGTGTGATGATAGCGGTTATTGCGTACCAAATAAGCGATCGCCTGCGTCTCCCAATCCTGGGACAATATAACCGTGTTCATCCAGGCGTTCATCAATGGCGGCGGTGTAGAGGGGAACGTCGGGGTGCTGTTCGTGAAAATGCTGGATGCCTTCTGGAGCAGCTAATAAACAGACAAATTTGATAGAGGCTGGATTGGATTCTTTAAGGCGATCGATCGCGGCTACTGCTGAGTTGCCAGTTGCCAGCATCGGATCAACCACCACCATGTCCCGCTGCTCCACATCAATAGGTAGCTTAAAATAATACTCTACCGTCATTAGGGTGCCCGGTTCACGGTATAGCCCAATGTGTCCGACCTTGGCAGTTGGCAATAGCTCCATCATTCCGTCTAGCAAGCCTTGTCCTGCCCGCATGATAGACACAATCACCATCCTTTTGTCTGCTAACATCGGTGCTTTCATGGGAGCAACCGGAGTTTGAATCATTTCGTACTTAAGCGGTAAGTCGCGGGTTACTTCGTAAGCCAAAAGCAAAGAAGTTTCCTTCAAAAGCCTCCGAAAATTCTGCGTGTCTGTTTCTTGCTGACGCATCAACGTTAGCTTGTGCTGCACTAGGGGATGACGGATTACAAATACTTCAGATGCCATTTATACTGGTGTCACTTAGAGAATTTTGTTAGCAAACTTAAAAACATACGTTAGATAAAGAACCTAGCAGATGCCATTATTTTGTATCTGTAGTTACTTTAGCGAACTAACTTGCTCATATTAAAGCGGGTTAATATCCGAACTCTAAGGATTAGAATACAGCACATTAATATCATCAGGGCGGCAAAACTCCTATGACAGATATTTCCATCCAGCCTAATCCAGAGCCAACTCGCTCGAAGCACGTTATCTTAACATCTCACCAAAATAAGGGTGCTAAGCCCGTTGTGCCTATTCGTTGGGGAGCGACAGATCCGGGCGATCGCGGTCCTGTCATTGGCTCTCTGCGCAGCGCCAAGCACCGCAATGTGATTGGCTCCCATGCTGGCTCCTACGGGGTTTATCGAGCTTTAGCAGTCGCCAGCGGCGTGCTTGATCCCATGCACAAGGCAGACTTAACCGATACGTCTCCCATTGTGCCGCTGGGGCCTCATCCCAGTTGGAGTGACCCTAGCAAAATTGTTTCCCTTGACCCCTTTGGGGCGATCGCGGGTAAGTTGTTTGGCTCTCACTACTCTGAAGACTATGACATTCTGCCGACTATCGCTATCACGAAGGCGCACATTTGTATTCCCGAACTCAAGCAAGAAATTGACCAAGGACGTTTAAAAGTCGATGGCAAAATCCTCAAAGCCGACGGTAATTTAGTAGTCACTAAAGCGTCAATTGATCCGGTTTGGTACTTGCCTGGAATCGCTCAGCGCCTTGGCATTGAGGAGTGGGATCTGCGGCGGGCGCTGTTCCAACAAACGGGCGGCATGTTCCCTGAACTGGTTACCCGCCCTGATCTGCATGTGTTTCTGCCACCTATTGGCGGAACGACTGTCTATATTGTGGGAGATGAAGGAGCGATCGCTGATCCTACCCAGCCCTTAGCAGTGCGAGTTCATGATGAATGCAACGGCTCGGATGTGTTTGGCTCAGACATTTGCACCTGTCGTCCTTATTTAGTTCACGGCATTGAAGTCTGTATTGAAACGGCGCAAGCGGGAGGCGCAGGGGTGATTGTTTACTGTCGCAAAGAAGGACGGGCATTAGGAGAAGTCACCAAATTCCTCGTCTACAATGCCCGTAAGCGTCAGGAAGGAGGCGATCGCGCTGATGCTTACTTCCTGCGCACCGAATGCGTGGCGGGGGTGCAAGATATGCGCTTCCAGGAGCTAATGCCCGATGTGTTGCACTGGCTGGGTATTACCAAAATCGATCGCCTTGTTTCGATGAGTAACCTGAAGTACAACGCCATTACCCATTCTGGAATTGAGGTCGTGCAGCGAATTGCCATTCCACCTGAATTAATTCCTGCCGATGCTCAAGTCGAAATTGAAGCGAAAAAAGCATCAGGTTATTACTCTGAAGATGAGGTGATGGTGGCGGCAGAACTAGCAGAAGTCAAGGGAAGGGATTACTAAATTTCCAAAAAACAAGATTTTAAGGAGATATGCAACTGCACATCTCTTTTTTACGGGGCAACTGTCTTGTCTCTTTATGGATAAATTTTAGCCATGGCTTGAGCAACCCTTTCTATATAGTCATTAATTTCCACTCCATGCCCTTTTGCCAACAACTTGAGAGTTTCCAGTTTAGGACGTGCTCCTTTTTCTATCCGTCCGATATGTCTAGCAGACACGCCCTCAATATCAGTTTGTTTGAGCTTTAGATTTTTTCTAACTGTGGCGATCGCTTTGCCAAACCGTTCATCATAGAGAAGATTTTCAGCATTCAGCTTAGTTTTTAAGTCTGGATCTACAGATATTTTGAAGGAATCAAGGTCAAGATGAGTATCTGTAAATGCCCAGTAAAGGTAGCTGCCATCTGCATCAAGTTCAAAGTTTTGTCGCTCAGACCAGGGAAGAGAGTTCAAAGCAGACATTGCATCGAAAGGAATAGTCAAAATATTCAAAGCACAATCCAAGATGCACAACCCTTTGTCAGAAACCGCCGCATAGGCAATCAGATCTTGTTCTGCTCCAAGCTTCCAAGCATTCAAGATGCGCTCTGGGATAGCAGTATTTAGCCGAAAGCGCACATTGCGAATTGATCCTTGCTTCGCATCTTCAAAGACGCGAAATATTGCTTTCGACTCATTTCCTGTCGAAAAAATAATCGCTACTAAAGTTTCTGATGAACTCTGGCTTTTGACACGAACTTCTACAAACTCAAATTTAGTTGTTGTGGCAAGTAGAGTTTGGTGTTCATCATCCATGATGGTCTCATGCAGGACTTCGATACCTTGGGTAGAATCGCCGCAGATGCTTTGTCCTAAAGGTTCTTTCACTAGCCCTCTAATGTCCATTGCTAACTATCCTCTCCAGTACTTACTTTTTCTTCTCATTCTTTAAGCAGTGCTGCACGATGCTTTAAAACCGCTTTCAAAATATCTCTTCGTTCCCTTCCTGTTGGCCCCTCGTCTCTATTAGGCTTTTTAGGAAACTTAAACTTATAGTTAAGCTCTTGCTCAGTACAACTTAAAAAGTAGACTCGAATTTCCCAACGTCCAGCTTTTTTAATATGGAAGTGGGGAGGGTAATGATCATTAGAGAAAAGTAAACAATCTAACCCAGGGATTATAAATGCGGAAATCTTCGACACGGTATTTAATCATAGAGAACAAAAATAGAAGTTAGTATAGTTAGTCTTAGCCAGGACTTACGCACTGTGCAACTGCAAATTCAGATCCTCCCTAACCCTCCTTATTAAGGAGAGAATCTCAAAAGCCCCTTTTTAAGGGGTTAGGGATCTCTTCTGCGTAAGTCCTATGATTTAAAGATTAGCATGGAATCGGACATTTTCTAAATTATTCTTGAAAGAATGTCCGATTCATCGCTAGCGTAATAACAACACCGATTTCACCGATCGCTCTATCCGTCCCTGGTCATTCACCTTGCCATAAAATGCCTTGCCGTCATAGTAAAGTGACGAAGAACTGCCGCCGTCCAAATTCATTGCCTTTTCAACCCCCAAAGTTTTCATAAACTCGGCAAGTTCTGCCAGCGTCATGCCAGAATCCTCAGGGAAATTAGGTTTCTGCGCCACCATTACCCAAAGCATCTTGCCATCAGGTAGGAGTCCTACAGCCGTTCTGGCATTGCGCTGACGGCTGCCCAAGGGATCTCGAATAACCTCGCCTTGCGCATCAAAAAAGCCTTCTTGCTCCAAAGCCAGATTGGGAAGTAATTGAGGTCCACCCCCGATCGCATCCACAATTTCACAATTGGCAGGTGGTGGAGCAAGATGTTGTGCTAAATCAAATCTATCTAATTGCTGACACTGGTAACGGCGTAGTTCTGTCCGATTGAGGATGCGATCGAGATAGGGTGTGAGAGCAGGATTTTCCATGAGCCGTTCATTTTGCTGTGGATCGGCAACGAGCTTTTGATTAAGAGTGATGTAAGAAGTGGACTTTTGATTGACTGGATCAAAAAAACCAGCATTGAGGATCGCAGTCGCCTCTTCGCGTTGGGCGAACTGTTCGACAGTCTCTAAAGTGGCAGAGACAGCAAAGGTAGGGCGATCGTGACTAGAGTGCAAAGGGTTGCCAACAGGTATCAACAGGGTATGAATATCTGTCTGAGGCAATGAATAAACCCGATACTGAATCGCTGTGGAGGAGGCGATCGGGAAAGGTAGAGGCTGAACGCCTGACAAAGCAGAGGAGAGAAAAAAGGAAGGCGACAGGACGTGAAATAACAGAGCCAGAATCATTCCTCCTACCCCTAGAACAAAAACTAGCATCCTAAATCTTCTCATGAGCCAACGCCTCAGAAAGTCGATCAATTTCCCACACATTATCCTCAATCTGTCACTCGCTCGACATGTCTTGATGAATGTTCTTGATAAAGTTCGGGCAGAAATAAGATCTTCAATGATCGAAACAGAAGATAAATTGGTAGGCTAGTCTTAACACAGCTTTCCGAACTCAATTAACATTAGGAAAGTAACATTCGTAGGAACACAATCATGCCTCCCATTAAACAAAGACCGCCTGCTTCAGTAGCTGTTTCCAAAGCCAACATTGAGCAAGCAACTTTGACGCTTCAAGAACTTCCTGCTAAAACCAAGGACACTTGGTCACTACGGGAAGCCGTTACCCTGTTGCAAGATTCTATTACAACCGCACTCGATCGTGGATACAGTTACGAAGAAGTCTCAACGATGCTTGCTGGAAAAGGGGTTGCTATTACGGCTTCTTCGTTAAAGCGCTACCTGGCAAATGCCAAAAAACAGAGTGAGGGGGGTGCTAAGACCTCTACAGGTAAGCGCGGCAGAACGCCTCGTGCACCCAAAGCAGACGTGGCAACCGACGCAGAAGCGTCAACCGATGCAACCGATGCAACCGATGCAACCGATGCAGCACCAACCAAGCGTCGCGGCAGAGGCCCTAACAAACCTAAAGGCGAAGGTGAGGAAACTCAACCTAAAGCAACTCGTAGCGCCGCTGCTCGGAAAAACACGGCAGCCAGTGGCACAATTGCAGCCCCAGAAAACCAGCCTAAAGCCGTTCGTTCAACCTCTACTCGGGGACGCAAGAAAGCAGCTAGTGCAGAGTGAGTTACTGAATACTCAACCTCTTGTCTAGAAGAAATTCATCTAGGTGAACTAAAAAGCAGGCTGAGTGTTCAGTCTGCTTTTTTGGTGAGTCAGGCTCGGTCTAAGAAATTGTTTAGATTTGGGTAATAAGTGTTAGGGGGGAAGCTCGTCAGACAGCGCTCCAAATCGGTATCCTCTGCCGTACACGGTATGAATCAGAGGCGGTTCTAGCTCAGCTTCAATTTTGCGACGGAGCAACCGAATCTGAGCCGCCAAGGCATTGCTACTGGGTTTCTCATCTTCCTTCCAAAGATGCTGATAAATCTGCTCGTGGGTTAATACTTGGTTAGGATTCCGCATGAAGTATGCCAAAAGCTGGCTCTCTTTGTCTGAAAGTTCGATCGCCCTTTCCTGTCGATACGCCAACTGATTCTCAAGATCAAGTTTAAGATCGTTGATTTGCAGCAGGGCAGAGCGATCGGAAACAGGCGACGATGGACGACGAAGCAGGGCACGCACACGGGCAAGCAGTTCGCGTAGCTCGAAGGGTTTGATCAGGTAATCATCGGCTCCTGCATCTAAGCCTTCCACGCGATCGTCCAGGGTATCTTTGGCGGTAAGAAAGAGAACAGGAGTAGTGTTACCGAGCGATCGCAGTTCTTCACAGATTTCTAGTCCGCTCTTGTAAGGCAGCATCCAATCTAAGATCAGCAAATCATATTGCTTCTGCATTGCCAAAAGACTTCCAGCCGCTCCATCATGGGCAATATCAACTTGATAGCCTTCGCGTTTAAGAATGCGGCTGAGGGGTTCGGTGAGTTCGGCTTCGTCGTCTACAAGGAGAATTTGCATGGGGCTATTTTGTTGGCAGAGTAGCGAAAAAAGAGACAACTCACCGGATCGTCTGCCTATGGTTTAGACAATCCGGTGATAAGAATTAGCTTTCGTTTTTCTTAGATTTTGCCTCTAGATTTTCTAAACGACTCTTCAAATCCTGGTTGTCTTTTTTGAGTTGGTCTAATTCCTCCTGTAGCTTTTTAGTCGCTTGATCTGATCCAGCAGCTTTTTGCACTTTTTGGACAGCTTCCTCTGCCATGCGACGCACCCGACCATCAGGGGTTTGACTGGCGATCGCTCTCAAAATTCCAATTGCTTTAGTCGTTTCCATTTGCCCCAGGGCGATTACAACGGAAACTTGCGTCATAAAAAATGACTCACGCGCTAGTTCATTTAACCGATTCAGGATGCGCTCTACACTCGTTTTGGATTGCCCTGTAGAAATAGCGCCCAATGCCCGAATTGCAGCCAGGCGGAGCGGTTGAGGCGTTCCTGCAACCGTGTTTTCGAGAATCAGCGCCAGGGCTGCTTCTGAAGTTTTGAGTTGGCTAAGTCCGGCGATCGCTCCACTTCTAACGGTTTCGTTCCAGCCAGCCCGTTGCGCCAACACATCCTGAAAAAGCTGGATAGCCTCGTCTGCATCCGTTTCGCTGCTGCCCAAAATGCTGCCAATGCCAGAGAGTGCTGATGCTTCCACAAGGTAGCTGGCATCTCCCTTTTCGGCAATGGGTTTTAATGCCTGGTAACTGGCGGTTGTTTTCAGCTTGGCGATCGCGCCAACCACTGCTCGCCGCACTCTTGCATCTGAGTCAGTAAGTCCTTTCACCAATCCTTCAAACGCTTGATCTAGCTTGATGCTTGCCAGTTGCCCTGCTACTTCCACTCGAACTCCCCAGAAAGGATCATCGGTAAGAGCAACAGTGAGCGCTTTGACGGCTTCTAGTCCGCCTTTTTTGGCAAGGGCTTTCGCGGCATCAATTCGCGAAAGCACGTCTGGATCATGCTGCAATTGCGCCTTCAGTTCGGCGATCGGATATTCTAGCGCTACCGTTTTAAGGAAATGATTGCCCACATCAAAACTGACAAACTGGGGCTTTTCTGATAATGGAAAATAGAAAGTTTGTTCGCGCTCGTGAATGCGGACGGTGAACGTTTGGGATTTAGATTTTTCAGTGTAGCCAAATCCAATTGGCACCTTTAAATCAAATAATTCACTGCCGCTGCCATTGCCTTTACCGTTACTGCCCTCCTTCACCTGAGTTTGCGTCACGGTTACTTTTGCAAGATTGCTGTCACTATCCCAAGCATACGCCACCTTATAGTCAGGATGTCCGCCCCGAAAGACATATTGATCGAACAAAAATTGCAGATTGCGCCCGGTTGCCGTTTCGATCGCCCTCAACAAATCGATCGTTTCCACCGTTTGATGGGCGTTGTCTTGCACAAAAGTATGAACCGCTTTGAAGAACAGATCATCGCCCAATTCTGAGCGAATCATGTGGTAAACGCAGGCTCCCTTGTCATAAATATGGCGATCGTACAGTTCGATCGCCTCTCGATAAACGTGGGTTACCATCGGGCGACGATACCGAGAACTATCTTCTGCCAAATAATTTCGCGCTTCACCTAAGCGATAGTAAGCCCCATCTTCCTGGCTATACTCATCCGTCACCCACAAAATTTCGGCATACGAAGCCATGCCTTCTTTAATCCAGGCGTGCGACCAATGTTTGATCACTACTAAATCACCAAACCATTGGTGGGCAAGCTCATGAGCCACTAATGATTCTGAATTTTGATTGTCCAATGCTGCCCGTTCATCCAGTAAGCAGCGATCGGTTAACAGCGTCGTGGAGGTGTTTTCCATGCCACCAAAGATGAAATCGTTGACGCAAACCTGCGCATATTTAGGAAAAGGATAGGAATAGCCAAACGCCTTGCTAAAAAACTCAATCATGCGCGGCGTTTTACCCATGGTGCGAAGGGCATCGTCTGCGCGCGATCGCTCCACATAATAGGTCACGGGTCTACCCTGCCACTCTTCTTTAAACTCAGCAAAGTCGCCTACAGCCAGCGTCATTAGGTAGGTCGGATGCACCTGTTTCTGTGACCAGTGATAAATGCAATCGCTCCCCAAGTCCTGCATATCCACCAACTCTCCATTAGAAATTGCCATATACGGCTTGGGAATGCGCACCCGAATTTCAGAGGTTGCCAACTGTCCTGGATAGTCGAAGCACGGGAACCAGTAGCGAGAGTCTTCATCCTCACCCTGCGTCCACACTTGCACAGGTTTGTCAGGATAATCTTTATCGGGTGCAATAAAGTAAATGCCGCGCTGAGGTTGTTCGACCTGGTAGTTAATGGTGATTTCTAAAACCTTCTCGGCTTGCGTCGCTTGCCCCAAATTAATTTGTAGCTGTTCTCCGTCGTAGTCAAATGTCTGTTCAACCCCTGCCGCTTGCACTGAATTAATTTGTAGATTGACAGCATCTAGGGTGAGGCGATCGATGCCATCGCGTACAGGCTTAATGCGGATGTGGCAGGTTCCCTGATAGCTCTGATAGGGAATATCTAGCACTAAATCCAGGAAGATATGCTCAACTTGTCCAGGGCGATCGGGATTGTAATGGGGGCGAGAACCTGGTAACTCAAAAGATCTGCGTCCGTTATTGTCGCTATCAAAAGAAAGATTTGGCATGAGAAGAGAAACCTAGAATTATGAAGATGCCTCTCTAAAAGAGGCTTTGGCAGCTATCCCTACAGATTAGCAAAGGGAAGGCGATACGCTGGGCTTCATACTGATTTTCCCTAAGCAAGTTGACCCTATGATTAAGCATTTAAAATAAATTGCCCACTCCCCATCTAGAATTTCGGGAGCAGGCGGATTCATTAATTTTCAGTCAATCCTACAACGTGAGGTTATCTACAAAGCAAGACTTAGAATGAGCATCAAAACGGCTTAGTTCTGTCCAAGTTTTCGCACCAATGACCCCATCAACTTTTAGACCCACACGAGCAGCTTGAAAAGCCTTGACCGCCGTTTCAGTTTTTGCGCCAAAGTCGTTGTCCACAGCACCCTTATAAAAGTCACCGTCTTTCAGCGCTTGTTGCACTTTACCTACTAATGCGTCAAAAGCACCTTTTCTTAATACGGGCATACTTGCTGTTCCTTCGCAGAGGTAAGCCCAAGTCTTGGCTCCAACAATTCCATCGACTTTTAAGAAAGCAAGACACTGAAGATATTGCACTGCCGTCCGAGTGTGATCTTCAAAAGATCCTGTTATTGCCACCTGTAGGGGAGAACGAGAGATGACGTCAATTTCCTTAAGACGGGCATTTAGAGCGGTTTGCATTTCAGAAACAATCCGACCACTCGCGTTAGATTGAACGGTGGGACGAACAGCCGGACATTGAATAGTAGGCATGGTAGATTCTCTGCGATGGATTACTGGTTTACGTGGATTAAGCTTCCACATCACCTAGATTAGAAAAACCTCTTCAGCAAAACTATTCCCCTCGTGAGTACTCTAGGAGAATCCTAGCAAGTATCTAGGAGAGATCGCTCTCCTGAGTCGCAATTACTATGGCTAAGATATAGTCAAGGCAGTTTGCCCAAAAGCAAGTTCCATTCAAGGAGAATTCCTATGTCCGAAGGCTGCCTCCGGGTTGGTCAGGTTGCACCCGATTTCACCGCAACCGCAGTACACCATCAAGAATTCAAGACCATTCGGCTCTCTGACTATCGCGGTAGATATGTCGTCCTGTTCTTTTATCCTCTGGACTTCACCTTCGTTTGCCCCACAGAAGTTATGGCATTCAGCGACAGTTACGACAAATTTAAAGATCTCAACACCGAAATTCTGGGCATTTCAGTAGACAGCGAATTTTCTCATCTAGCCTGGGTGCAAACCGATCGCAAACTAGGCGGCGTTGGCGACCTGACCTATCCCTTAGTGTCTGATATTAAAAAAGAAATTGGTACCGCTTACAACGTTCTTGATCCTGATGCTGGAATCACCCTACGCGGTTTGTTTATCATCGATCGCGAAGGCGTTGTTCAGCACGCCACTATCAATAACCTTGGCTTTGGTCGCAGCGTAGATGAAACCTTGCGCGTTTTGCAAGCCATTCGTCATGTCCAATCTCATCCTGACGAAGTTTGCCCCGTCAATTGGCAACCCGGCGAGAAAACCATGAACCCTGACCCCATTAAGTTTAAGGAATTCTTCGCGGCAGTTTAGGCAAGCTTTTATAAGAGATTTCTAGAGGGTCACATCACTACAGATTTCCGGCTTCTCAGACAAGACTCAAGAAATCGGGAATCTGTGCAACAAAAAAACTGGCAAACTCGAAAGTTAACCAGTTTCAATCACCTAAAAAATTGTGTCGTTCTAAGCAATTTGGAAGAAACCTAATCTGCGCTTCCCATGGCGGCAAAATAGTTCCTTAAAGATTTCTACAAGCCTCAGACGAGCGTTTCCAGAAATCTGACTTCCAAGGCAAATTGTAGCAACAAGCACAGCCCCTTCGTTATAAAGCTTCATGCAAGTTTTAAAAGATTTAATAATCTGCGCTAATCACTCTGCGTCGAGTTGCAGTTGTGGGAACCGATCGCTGCTCAATGCCTTCTAAACTTGGAACAAATCCTCTCATTCCTCGTCAATGAGTATCTAAATCTAAGTTAGGGAAATATTTAGATTAGAAAAACCAGGGCAAACTCATTCCCTTGCACTTCTTTTACTGCCCATTTTTTAATGCCCAATGTTACCCCATTCCGTCACCCATAACCTCGACCTTGGAGAACTCTAAAACCCACTATGGCAACACAATCTACCCTTCCCATTACTCCTGCTTCCTCTCGACTGGCAGCAATCTTTAAGACAATGAGTTTGTCAGCTAGCGTAGTTTTGCTTACTAGCAGCAGTATCCTGCCTGCGATCGCTGCACCTATTTCTCAGCTACCATCGGGTCGCAACGAGCCGAACACCTCCCCTTCTCGTAATCCTTCCAACTCCGTCCCCGTTCCGCAGCAAGCTGTCAACGCTCGCTTTAGCTGCCAAACTCAAAACGGCGAATACACCGTCGTTTACAATCCTCAAAGCCAACCTGGCGAAACCTATCCTTGGGCAAAACCTACTGCGATGGGTGGTGGCTGGACTCCTGAGCGACGCTGTGCCGAAATTAGCCGCCGTTTAGAAGAATACCGTCCCGCAGGTTTACTAGAAATGCAAACGGCTGTCGAGAACGGCTACAATACCATCTGCGTCACGACATCTCAAGTGCCCAGTTGCCGAATTGTGTTAACTGTTCCTGAAGGCGAAGATCCTTTAGTAATTCGCGATCGCGTTTTTGGTAACCTGACTGTTGCCGACAATGGACAACAAACCACTGCGGTCACCACCTTCTCCGGCGACGACGACAGCATCATTAACCAAATTGGCGTAGCGGTCGGCGTTGATCTCTCTTCACTCTCCCGCTCTAGTCGTTCATCTCGGTCTGGCGATCGTGTTGACCTGCGCCCCTTTCTCGACCGAGCAGACGGTGGTACGGGAGCAAGATTGCGTTAAAAGTAGATATTCTAATAAATATTGAGTGTGAGGGGCGTGTTAACCATACCCCTCTTTTTACTGCAAGTTTGCGAAGGGGCGAGGCAAAGTTGCGAAGGAGTTCTCTAAACGTGATAGTATCCCTGTTGCCGCTTCATGGGTGATCAGGGGCGCTTGTGTTCATTCCTCTCTATCTTTAAATATTCATGCCATCACCGAACTTTCTTCGTCGGACAAAAATTGTTGCAACGATTGGACCTGCCACCAGCAGCCTCAAAGTTCTACGCGATTTGATTGAAGCTGGAGCAACCACCCTACGGCTTAACTTTTCTCATGGCACGCATGATGACCATCAGCGGAGCATTCGCCTTATTCGTCAGGTGTCTTTTGAGCTAAACCAGCCTGTCGGGATTTTGCAAGATCTTCAAGGCCCAAAGATTCGCCTGGGCAAGTTTGAGAACGGCTCAATTAATTTAGAGAAAGGCGATCCCTTCGTCCTCACCAGCCATCTCATGCCTGGAACTCAGGGAAAGAGCTGCGTGACCTACGAACCCCTGGCTGACGAAGTTCCCGCAGGTGCCGTCATTCTTTTAGATGATGGACGGGTAGAAATGCGGGTTGAGAAGGTCGATAAAGCCGCTAAGGAACTCCATTGTGAAGTTGTTGTTGGGGGCGTGCTATCGAACAACAAAGGCGTTAATTTTCCTGGGGTTTATCTATCCGTTAAGGCACTTACCGATAAAGATAAAGAAGATCTGATGTTTGGACTCGATCAAGGAGTCGATTGGGTAGCGCTCAGCTTCGTTCGTAATCCGCAGGATATTTTAGAAATTAAAGAACTGATTGCTAGTGCTGGAAAGAACGTTCCGGTGATCGCCAAGATTGAGAAGCATGAGGCGATCGAGCAAATGGAAGCCATCCTTTCCCTATGCGATGGGGTGATGGTGGCACGGGGCGACCTGGGGGTAGAGCTACCCGCTGAAGATGTCCCAATTCTGCAAAAACGGCTGATTGCCACCTCGAACCGTCTGGGCATTCCTGTCATTACTGCCACTCAAATGCTCGACAGTATGCTTAGCAATCCTCGCCCCACCCGCGCCGAGATTTCTGATGTAGCCAACGCTATCCTAGATGGCACCGATGCCGTCATGCTGTCTAACGAAACCGCCGTGGGTAAGTTTCCAGTGCAGGCAGTCGAAACCATGGCACGCATTGCTTGCCGTATGGAACAAGACCCCATCTACAAACGCAAAACCGAAGATATGGGTGGGCGATCGATCCCCAATGCGATTAGCAGCGCTGTCGGACAAATTGCCGAACAGCTTGGTGCTGCTGCCATTATGACCCTCACTAAGTCTGGCGCAACCGCTCGCAACGTCTCTAAGTTCCGCCCCAATAAGCCTATTCTGGCAATTACACCCCATGTAGACGTAGCTCGGCAGTTGCAGCTTGTTTGGGGGGTTAAGCCTCTTCTCGTCCTTAACCTAATTTCTACCGGACAGACCTTCCAATCTGCCCTCAATGTGGCACAGGAGACGGGCTTGCTGGCGCAGGGAGACTTAGTGGTAATGACCGCAGGCACGCTTCAAGGTGTCTCTGGCTCTACTGATTTGATTAAGGTAGAAGTGGTTACCTCTGTGCTGGGCAAGGGATTGGGCATTGGGCAGGGTTCGGTCAGTGGGCTTGCCAGAGTGGCTCATACGATGGCAGAACTCGGAAACTTTAACCCAGGCGAAATCCTGGTTGTATCAAAAACCAGCGCCGACCATATTGAAGTAATTCGTAAGTCCGCAGGCATCATTACTGAGGAAAGTAGCCTCACTAGCCATGCCGCTGTCATTGGTCTCCGCTTAGGCGTTCCCGTCATTGTGGGCGTAAAAAATGCTACGGAGGCTATCCGAGATGGCACCATTCTTACCCTTGATGTGCAGCGCGGCTTAGTTTACTCAGGCACCACTAGCTCTGCTCCCACAGAGACAGCCTTGCTGGTTTAAGCCCGATCTCCAATTCCAACCTCCTAGGAGACAATCATGAGTTCTAGAGTTGTGAAAAAAGAAGCGAATCAGCTATATAAAGCTTTCCTGCCGTTGCTGACTGCGGAGAGCAGAATTGCTGATCTGGTTTTGCTGGATTTGGCAAAAATTGTTCAAGTCTGTGGGCGCAGCAATGGAGAAATTAGTTCTAATGAATTGTTGGCATATCTCACGATCTATGCTTTGGTCAAGCAAGATTCAGAGAAGCTTAATGCAGCATTGAACTGGGAAACCTCAGCGGAAAAGCGGCTTCAAGCTCAGAAAATGACCCTACAAATTCTTTTGGGTTTGACTGAGAAACAGCCTGATCAGTTAATGTTACCGTCAGTTCTGAACCAGTTTGATCAAGAGAAGGGAACGCATTATCTGGATACAGTCGTAAACGCCATTTATAAGTTTGCGCAAGTGATGACGAAGGCAGATGGCAACGTCACATTATCGGAAATAGATTCACTGGCGATTGCCTGGAAACTTCTCCACACCTACCAACCCCTTGCAAGCTATGAACAAGGCTTAACCCAATCTACGTCTCTGCCCAACGCCACCACAATAGACCCGCCCCAAACCTACGAAGCCGCTCTTGCAGAACTCAATGATTTAATTGGACTAGACAATATTAAGGAAGCCGTCCGCACATTAGCCAACGTTTTAAAGGTACAAAAGATTCGAGAACAGCGAGGCATGGCAACTCCATCTGTCTCTCTCCACGCCGTCTTTGGTGGTCCCCCTGGTACTGGCAAAACGACCGTAGCCAGACTGGTTGGCTCTATCTACAAAGGGCTGGAGTTTCTAGAAAAAGGGCAGTTAGTAGAAACCGATCGCGCGGGCATGGTTGCCGGATTCATTGGACAAACTGCCACGAAGGTTGATGAGTTGGTTAAAACGGCGCTGGATGGCGTGTTATTTATTGACGAAGCCTACGCCCTCAGCCCCAGAGAGGGCGGCAGCGATTTTGGGCAAGAAGCGATCGATGTGTTGCTAAAACGCATGGAAGATTACCGCGATCGCCTGGTTGTGATCGTGGCTGGCTATACCGATGAAATGTCCAACTTCATCGAATCAAATCCTGGCTTAAAGTCCCGTTTCAGTCGTTACTTTTACTTTAGCGATTACACTCCCGAAGAACTTACCGCCATCTTCAAGAAGCTTTGTGCTAAAAGTCACTTTACCCTTACTCCCGAAGCTCAGACTCAACTACAGACTCTTCTTGAACGGCTTTATTTGAACCGCGATCGCACCTTCGGCAATGCTCGTCTCGTCCGTAACCTGTTTGAAAAAACCATCGAGCGCCAAGCCAATCGCCTCGCCATCCTCTCTTCTCTCCCCGACGAAGTGCTAACTACTCTCCTCCCTGAAGACATTCCTACTCAACCGTAACTCGGCAGTATTCCCACTGATCTCCCTTGCTTCAACCCGAATCCATCCGTAGGATTCAGGAAGCCCCGCACTTCTCTACAGGCATACACTTGAGCAGCAAAGCATCCTGCCTCGACCTACCTGTAGCCAATATGCCAACCTTACAAGAAGTCTTAAAAGAGAGATACGACGACGCTCCTAGTGGTTCTCGAAGCCTTGGACAACTCAAGAAAGCAAAGACCATTAAAGGGTTTATTGGCTCATTTGATCAGGTAGATTACTACAAGGTTAAACTGACTGGGCGCAGCAGTCTTGCTGCTTCTCTCTCCAATATGAGCGAAACGGTTACTCTTCGCATTTTAGACACTAAAGGTAATTCAGTTGCTAAGGGTAAAAAAACATCCGTTGCTAAAACCCTGGAGGCTGGAACATACTACGTTCAAGTCAACAGCAGGGCAAGCAAGGGCACAAACTACATACTCAAAACATCGGCGATCGCCTCTCCAGGGGGTTCAACCACTACCCCGTCTGTAGGCTCTGGAGTGCTGCCTCCCAATGACTCGAAAGATCCAGGTAGCTTGCCGGGCACTGCTTTTGATACAGGCAAGCTAGACACAACCAAATCTTACAAAGGCATTGTTGGCAGTGCTGATACGGCAGACTTTTATCGGTTCACGATCGACAAACCCACTCAGTTTTCTTCAGCCTTATCCGATGTCGTTGGCGGCGGACTTTCTGCCCATCTCATTTATGACATCAATGGCAATGGCTTTGTGGATGCAGGAGACGAAATTGGCAATGGTCTTGAAATCAAAAAGTCTCTGGGTGCCGGAACTTATTTCTTAGGCGTTAGTCCTGCCTCAGCGGGCGTATTCATTACTTACAACTTACAACTCTCTGGAACTGCTATTACCGGAATCTCTACCCTGGCTGAACCTCCAATTGGGCTAGGAAAAGCGACTGACTTGGGTGCAATCAGCGGACCTCTGACCATCAAGCAATTGGTAGGTTCTACAGACTCAACCGATATTTATAAATTCACTCTCAACAGCATCAGTAACCTTTCAGCCCTGCTCAACTCCACCCAGAGTACAGGCGATGTCACCATGTCACTCATTTATGATGAAGACAAAAACGGCATCGCTAATCCCGGCGAATTGGTTGATGGTTACGTTAATGGAGGGGATTTTATTGGTGGGGTCTTCACGCAGGGTTCAAGTGGAGGGGCGGCATTAGCGGTTAACAGAACGTTGGGTGCCGGAACCTATTACCTAAGCGTTACTCAAAAAGAGTTGGTCGATAATACCACCTACTCACTTAATCTCTTTGTCAACAATACTGTGACAGGAATAACACCTAGTGTTGATCCGGGGCAAACGCTGGGAACTGCTAGCAATTTGGGTGTACTCAATCAGACTATTAATACAAAGCAGTTCATCGGGTCTGTCGATCGCTCTGATGTCTATCGATTTACATTGAGTCAAGAACGAAACATTATCATTTCTTACAATGGTTCTCCAGAATTAATAGCGCTTAGGCTGGGTATTGACCGAGATAACAATGGATTCTTGAACCCAGTTGAAGATCAAAACGATGACCAGATTCTCGACCTCGGTGAAGACTTGAACTTAAACGGCGTGCTTGATCCTAATGAAGTCTTAGAGCCTGAGCTAAGTGGAAATGTTGTCTATTCTCCTCTGCCTCCTTTCTTCGATGGCGAGACAGAGTTCGATCGCAAGCTCAACGCTTTCATGACCAGTGTGCCGACCAATATCTACGCCAAGCTTCCGGCTGGCACCTATTTTCTAGAACTGGACGCGCAATCAAGAACCGTTGATTTAGGCGATGGGCTAGACCGCTATGGCAGCGCTAACGTGCTTTACAATCTATCGTTCCAGCTTGATGGGTAATTGAAGCATTGAGAAAACTGGGTAAATTGAGGAAAGTAGACAAATAGTATGGAAGAGACGCTGGCGATCGCGTCTCTTTTTTTACGCGCTCAATGCCCTCTTCAACAGAATCCAGCGTCAACGCCCCAAGCCCTCGCCAGATACGATACCCTTAACGGAGTAAGGATGGAGAAAGTAAAACCGCCCCATGACCCAATCTGTTGATTTCCTCGCCCACCTCAACCCCTCTCAACGCCGCGCTGTCGAGCATTACTGTGGCCCTTTGCTTGTGGTTGCCGGGGCAGGCTCTGGCAAAACGCGAGCGTTGACCTTTCGGATTGCTAACTTAGTGCTAACCCACAAGGTTGATCCAGAGAACATTTTGGCAGTCACCTTCACGAACAAAGCTGCCAAAGAAATGAAGGAGCGGATCGAGAAGCTATTTGCCGATCAGCAGTCAAAGTCGAAGTATGGGAAGCCATTAGAGGCGCTGTCAGCATCTGAGCAAACGAAGCTGCGCTCCTACGTTTACAAAAATATTACCAAGGAACTGTGGATTGGTACCTTTCACGCCCTCTGCTCTCGCATTTTGCGGTTTGATATTGAAAAGTATCAAGATTCCTATGGGCACAAGTGGACAAAGACTTTCTCAATTTTTGACGAGTCTGATGTGCAAAGCTTGATTAAAGATATTGTGGTTAATCGGTTGAATTTGGATGATAAGAAGTTTGAGCCGCGATCGGTTCGATACGCCATCAGTAACGCCAAGAACCAGGGCTTCACACCCACAGATGTAGAGCGTGAACAACAGAATTTTCGTGGTCGAGTGATCGCCAATGTGTACGCAGAGTACCAGAAAGGGTTAGCGGCAAATAACGCGCTTGATTTTGATGACTTGATTTGGATTCCGGTGCAGTTGTTTCGTCAAAATGAACAAGTTTTAGCATACTGGCATAAAAAGTTTAGACACATCCTAGTAGATGAATATCAAGATACGAATCGAACGCAGTATGACCTGATTCGATTACTGACAACGGGCGATGTCGCGTCGCGTCAGTTCGATAGCTGGGACTATCGTTCTACCTTTGTGGTAGGCGATGCAGACCAATCGATCTACTCGTTTCGGGCGGCTGACTTTACCATTCTGATGGACTTTCAGGGCGACTTTGGCGACGGGCTGCACGATGATGATACGCGGACGATGGTGAAGTTGGAGGAAAACTATCGATCGACTGACAATATTATTCAGGCGGCGAATGAGCTAATTGATAACAATACTGAGCGCATTGATAAGGTGCTGCGCCCGACGCGAGGAGTCGGTGAATCAATTTACTGTCATCGAGCAGAAGATGAAACGGATGAAGCTAGCTTTGTGGTCAGTCAGATTCGGGATTTGGAGCTAACGAATCCTGAGTTGCACTGGGGCAGTTTTGCGATCCTTTACCGAACGAATGCACAATCGCGGGCATTTGAAGAGGTGCTGGTGAAATATGCCGTTCCTTATACTGTAGTAGGCGGCTTGCGGTTTTACGATCGCCGTGAGGTAAAGGACGTGTTGGGATATTTAAGGGCGATCGCCAACCCTGAGGACAGTGTGAGCCTCAAACGCATTATCAATACGCCCCGACGCGGCATTGGCAAAGCCACGGTCGATCGCCTGGAAAACGCAGCTAGAGAGTTAGGCGTATCCCTCTGGCAAATCCTTAGCGACGAAACCTCGGTGCAGACCTTGGCAGGGCGATCGGCAAAGCCTGTGCTGGCATTTGCCCAAATGATGAAGTCCTGGCACACTCAGGTAGAAACGCTTTCGGCTTCAGAGATTGTGCAGGATGTGATGGAGCGATCGGGATATGTGCGAGAGTTAAAGGCAGATGACACCGATGAAGCGTTAGACCGATTGCAGAACGTGCAGGAGCTTTATAACGCGGTTTTACAGTTTGAGGAAAATAATGAAGAATCGAGCGTAACAGACTTTTTGGCGAATGCGTCCCTCTCATCAGACTTGGACAAGTTGGATCAAGAGCAACAGTCCAAAGTTTCGTTGATGACATTGCATTCTTCTAAAGGATTGGAGTTTCCTGTGGTGTTTTTGGTCGGCATGGAGCAGGGTCTGTTCCCTAATCATCGCTCTTTGGAAGATCCTAAATCACTAGAAGAGGAACGCCGCCTTTGCTATGTGGGCATTACCCGTGCCGAGGATCGTTTATTTATTAGCTATGCCCGTGAACGCAGGCTTTACGGTAACCGGGAAGCTGCCAGTCCTTCGCTATTTTTGGGAGAATTGCCCAAAGATTTATTAATGGGTAGCCTGAAAGGTTTACCCAAAAAGATGACGACTCCCATTCGAGAAATGAAGGAGCAGTCGAATTTACCCGATATCCATGAGGATGATTGGTCGGTGGGCGATCGCATTGTGCATAAAGCTTTTGGTGCGGGGCAGGTGACTCATATTTTTGGGGCAGGTAACAAGATTTGTCTCGCTATTAAATTTCCTGGTATGGGTCAGAAAATTGTTGACCCAAAACTGACGACTTTACAGCGAGTATTGTAACTATTCAATATATTTCCACTCAATAGGCTGAGTTCTAGTTAAGCCAGAGGCAGCAAAATCTCGAACTCAGTCCCGGTATCAGAGGATGTGATGGGCGATCGCAGCAGCAATTTACCGCCATGCTTTGCCGTGATAATTTGGTAGCTGAGGGAAAGGCTAGTTTCTTTGGTGACTCGTTTTTCAATAGAGAAAGTTTCTAAGATGTGCCGATAGATTTCAGGCGTTAGACCCGGCCCGTTATCGGCAATACGAATGGAGATCCATCGAGAATTGGAACTGGGTTGATCGGGGTTAGCAGACTGGGGGCGAACTTGAGTCGTGATTGTAATTTGCGGTTTGGGGTGAAGGTTTTGCCACTGAGTTGAAGATGATTTTCCTAACTCGTTGGCTACAGTTTGACGAACGGCTTGGTTCAGTAATGCATCCATTGCGTTCGTCAAAATGTTCATAAACACTTGGCTGAGTTGCCCAGCATAACAGCTAACTGGAGGAAGATGACCGTAGTTGCAAACGACTTGAATTTCGCTATTTAAGCGACTTTTTAACAGCATGAGAATGCTATCTAAGCATTCGTGAAGGTTGGCAGGTTTGGGATATACATCGTCGATGTGGCAGAAGTTTTGTAGGCTAATGACTAGCTTTTTGAGGCGTTCTGCTCCTGATGTGATGCTGGCGATCGTTTGGGGTAGATCTTGCCGCAAATAATCTAATTCAATTTCGGTTTCAAGGCTGGCGATCGCTTCCGGAGTTTGAGGTAAATAATCTTCGTAGGCTGCCAACAAATCCATAACTTGATGGGTATAGTCTGACAAATGCACCAGGTTTCCCCAAATGAACCCAACCGGGTCAAGAATTTCATGAGCTACCCCATCGACCAAGCGCCCCAGGTTTGCCATTCGCTCGGCTTGAATCATCTGAAGCTGTGCCCGTTCATAGCGCGTTTGGGTTTCAATGCCGCGAATTTGCCAGTGAGCGATATTGAGTTCATGCACGTCAAGCAGGTAATACGTTTGAGGGTCGAGTTGAACGGTAATCGGTTCGCTTTGTTCGTAGAGCGATCGCCGCAATGCCAACTGTGCTGCTACTAAAATCGGTGTCGATGCAGGTAACACCAAACTGTTAATGCGGATGTAACTATGGAGTGCCGACATGGGCAAATTTGCCGTTTGCGCCCGCAGCATAAATTCCATTAATCGCTGGCGAGACACAATACCCAGGAAAGATTGGCGATCGCCAATCACGGCTCCAGGTAACAGTGGATACCGCTCAAACATTTGTGCGACATCTAGGCAAAGATGGTTAGCTTCAACTTGAAATTGGTGCAGCGATAAGCTAGCCAACGTAGAGTCTAAACCCAGCCCTTGGCTATTGGACTCTAATAGGATAGGCAGTTGGAGTTTGATTCGCTTGGTAGAAGGCTGAGGCATCAGGCATTTAGGCAGTGCAGTATGCCTAAGATGCCCAAGAACTGAGTTGTTGCGTCAAGGACAGCGAATCGGCTCTAGTAGCGCTTCTGCTACAGCACGCAGACTACGACCATCGGTAACCATCCAGGCATGATTGCCAACTGGAATCTTCCTTTCCCTGCCAACAGGCAGTTGTGAACTTCTAGCAGGCAGGATCATCAGGTCGAGCGGAGTCCAGATAGAGGTGAAGTTAAGGCGTTCTAATTGGGCAACATCTTGGTTTAATTGGGTGAGAAATGCGCTTCTGGGTTGCATTTGGTTGCCGCCAGAATTAACCCGAGCGTAGGCTGTTAAGGTGCCTTGATGCGGTGAAGAAATGGTAATAAAACGTTGCACTCGCTGGATCCCACCTAAGCGTTGGATGTAGTAACGGCTGATGATGCCGCCCATGCTGAAGCCCACTAGGTCGATCGCCTGTCCAGGTTTAAAAGCTTTATCAACATAGTCTGCAACTTGCTGGGCTAGTTGATCTAAGCCAATGCTGCCGTTATTAGGAAACAGATTAAGGCTGTGAACGATTAAGCCATGACTTTGCAGGTAAGGAGTCAGTTTGTGAAAAATAGCGTCGGTATCATCGATGCCATGAAGCAATAGAACGGGATTGAGAACCATAGAGTTACAGCAAAGTTACAGCCAGAGGAATATGTTTAGCTTAGAGATGACAAGCCATGATGCCCCTTGGCGCTATGACAGCCTTCTAAATGTCCTATTCTTTCATCCTTCTATTCTTAGAGGATATCTGAGAAGTCTAGATTGCTAGCCGATCCGCCCCCTAAATCCCCCATTCTGGGGGACTTCCGCACCAGTCCTCCTTCAAAGTTCCCCAGAATGGGGGGTTGGGGGGCGAGTGTAAGAATCATTTGATACTTCTCAGACATCCTCTTAGACAAAATTTAATCTGTGAAAGCTGAAGGCTCTCTTGATGAAGACTGCTCTTGCTCGACGGGATCGATCGCCCATTCAAACAAAGCATTTAGAGCAATCGCTTGTGCCAATTCCATCTGTCCATAGGTGAACACATAGGGCACCTCAACAGGCAGTAGGCTAACAAACTGCTCCAAAACATAGGGTGTGCCGTATAAAACTAAAGCTTGGATCTGCTCGGTTTGTACCAAAAACTTGAGCCAGTCCAGTGCCACTTGAGTGAGTCCAGAACTGTCACGAAAAGGATTGCTGCGAATGAAAAGTTGCATCAGGGTGGGTTGCCAATCCGCAGTTTCGGGGTGCAACTCTCGCTCAAAAATAATTTTGTCTGGGTCAAGCGCAATTTTGGGAGTGTGGCTATCAATCACTTGCAAGCGATAGCCTAGCTTTCGGGGACGGGCGATCGCGGGTGCAGATCTAGCTAAAAAATCACAGTTGAGTGCATCATCTAGCAAAATCAAGTTACAGCAGGGCTGGGTAACAGCGCGGGCGCTGAGTCGAGAAGGAATGGGGCGATGGACTTGCATGGAGGCTCGCAAGATGGCGGTGGCAGTGGCGATCGCTTCTGGCTGCGCCAATTTTTCCATCTGCACCGGATCGGGTTGCGTCTGCTCCCAGGCGTGGGAACCATCACCTGTTATAGGCACCGAAATTACTTTATGTTTTGCTAACCAAATCCGCTCTAATGAGGCGTGAATCTGCTCCAGGGGAATGCGTCCGATTTCCACCGCATCACAAATTGCCTGAATTGCGCCTTCAGGATCAACGGGCATTAGCACTATATCTGCGCCTGCCTCGACTGCCATAACAGGCACTTCATTGTCACCATAGCGGCTCGTGATGGCACCCATAATTAGGGCATCAGTGACAATTAACCCAGTGAAGCCTAAAGATTCTCTCAGAGTTCCCGTGAGGATAGTATGGGAAAGCGTCGCAGGATAATCAGCGTCGAGAGCAGGAATTTGTAGATGAGCGGTCATGATGGCATCAACCTGAGTGGCGATCGCCTCGATAAAAGGCTTAAACTCCACAGCGGCAAGTCGGGCTTTGTCATGGAGAATGACGGGCAAATCGAGATGAGAATCGATCGCCGTATCGCCGTGTCCAGGAAAGTGCTTGGCAGTCGTAAGCACTGGATAACGCTGCGCGCCCCGAATGAACGCCGTTGTGAGTTGGCACACTTCCTCAGCCGTTTCACCCCAAGCTCGAACGTTGATAACCGGATTTTCAGGATTATTGTTAACGTCTACAACGGGCGCGAGAAGCCAGTTCAAGCCAATGGCGATCGCTTCTTGTGCTATGATTTCGCCCATTTTTTCGGCATGGGCGACCCCTTGCGGGTATCTCGAAGAGCGTGCTTGTCCTGAGTCTTGACGAGCAACGGCAGAAAGCGCCATTGGCGGTGGAAACCGAGTTGCTCCGGCGAATCGTTGCCCTACGCCCTCTTCAATGTCGGCGGAAATTAGCAGGGGAATGGCTGCCCAGCCTTGAAGTTGTTGCGATCGGAGACCTATTTCTGCGGCAGTTCCCCCCAAAAGAATCACGCCGCCTACGCCTAAATCTTGCAACCAATGCTGTAAAGTGGCTGCGGGTGGCTCCCAGTCGGGATACTCAATTTGATGCTCAAACAAATGCCCAGAGGCGCGTACGACCACCATCTGAGCAACTTTCTGAGGAAGAGACAAGGTTTCCCAATCGGGCAGGGGCATTCAGCACTCTCCTCGACTATGCAGGATCAGGATCGAGGTCGTCGATATCGGGCTTGCGTTCTTCGCTCAGGCGGTTGATCAGCGACAGGACTTTAGTTCCTTGTTCAATCGAAGCGTCCTCAACAAACAAGATCTCAGGAGTCCGCCGTAAGCGCATCCGATTGCCCAACTCACTCCGAACGAAGCCCGTTGCCGATTTCAGCCCTGCCATAGCCGCGCTCTTAGCCTCATCTGTCCCATAGATGCTGACAAACACCTTGGCGTGCTGCAAATCACCCGCCACGTCAACATGGGTCACGCTAACCATGCCCATACCCACCCGTTCATCTTTAATGCCGGAAAACAGGAGCTGGCTCACTTCCCGCTTAATCATTTCAGCTACTCGCGCAATTCGGCGATCTGTTGCCATAATCCAAAATCCAAAATCGTACAGTCCAAAATCGTACAGTCCAAGCTTGCACTACTCTAAAGTGGCGCAACCTCCAGCCCTAGCATAGCGCGTAGGATAAATGAGAGACAGATGAACGCCGCTACTAGCAAGCTAACAGCGGCGATCGCTGTCGTGGGGCGCTTAAATAGGGGAAGTAATGGACTTAAGAAGGTCAGCAGTATCCCGAGCGAGAAGCTGATGAGATATCGAGGATATCGAGAAATGTTTGTTAGAAATTCTTCCATTTGATTAACCGTGTTTTTCGCGGGGGCAAAAAATAGTACATTAGTATGATGAATACTAACGGTAGACTCATATTGTACGTGACCAGGCTCTATCAAAACGTCACTGCTTACTAAACCTAAAGGATTCATGACAACTTTGATTGCTCAATCGGATTTATCTCAGCCACAGTCTTCGAGATGCCTACAAGGGAGTGCCCCGCTGCCTCGTCCGTTTCTAAAGTGGGCGGGTGGCAAGAGCCAACTGATTCAGCAATACATTTGTCATTTTCCTCAAGGTTACCAAACTTACTACGAACCGTTTTTAGGAGGCGGTGCAATTTTCTTTCACTTGTTGCCTCAGCGGGCAGTGTTAACCGATATTAATCCGGCGTTGGTGAATGTGTATGAGTGCGTGCGCGATCGCGTGGAAGAATTGATTGATCTGCTGCAAAAACATGAGCGATCGCATAGCCTGGAACACTACTATCAAACCCGCTCTACTCATACCGGAACGAACCTCGAACGAGCCGCCCGCCTTATTTACCTGAATAAAACTTGCTTCAATGGGCTTTATCGAGAAAATAATAAAGGCGAATTTAATGTGCCGATGGGTAAATACAAAAATCCGGCAATTTGCCAAGCTGATTTACTGCGATCGGTTTCTCGAAGCTTGAAGAGTGTGGCGATCGCTATTCAGCCTTTCGATGCAGTTTTAGACTACGCCACCCCTAATGATTTCGTCTATTTCGATCCGCCGTATCACCCCATCAGCGCCACCAGCAATTTCACTGCTTACAGTCGTTACTCCTTCGACTCCACCGATCAAGAGCGTCTGCATGATGTCTTTGGGCAACTGGCAAAGCGGGGCGTGAAAGTGATGTTATCCAATTCTGATTGCCCGTTTGTTAGGGAATTGTATCAAGGCTTCAACATCCACACTATTTCGGCATCGCGGACGATTAACTCTAATGCTCAGAAGCGAGGGAAGATTACAGAGGTTTTGGTTACTTCTAATTAGAGAATGTTATTTTCCATCCTTCTAAGCAAATCTAGCGTTTGAATATACTAGACATAGCCAAGAATCTGATTCAGGAACTCGAACAGTCGCCCGATGATCTCGTGCAAATCGTTCTGGATTTTTTACATCGCTTTGGCTTCAAAGAGTCTAAAGGAGTTTGTATCAACTGCCAGCGATCGCTTAACTGCCAGCGATCGCTAGTTGGTAATTCTAGTGCTTGTTTTTGCAGATCTTGTAATGTCAGGGCATGAGGTGAGCGCTTACGATTTGCCTATGATTATTCTCTTCAACTTGCGATCGCCTCATCAGTAGGGCGATCGCCCTATCCTTGTAGACAGATTGAAGATTCCTAAAAATAGATTTTCAGCAAGCACAAGTACTCACCAGTAAATCTAATTTCTTTAATTTTGAAGTCCCTTTAACACGTGAATTGCTAACGGCGAAACGTAGCGGCGGCAAATAACTCTAAACTCAGCACCAGCGGCTTTCGTCCGTCCGCTGCCGTGAAGTGTTAGCTTGCGGTGTATGCCCATACTTCAAATCGTGCTTGAGATGATAACTCCACCTCCAATGAACCGTAGTGGTCATGACAAAATACTTCAAACTCTTCTATTGCAAGATGAAATGCTTCATCTGGAACAAGCCAGCACAACCCGTATGCCCGTGACCTGTAGAAACTGAGTAATTCCTGAACCTGGTTGCTTACCGTCCATTCCTTAGCTATCAAATAATTACACTGATACCCTTTATTACGTAAATACTCCTCTACGTTAATTTCGTTAACTACTCTACGGGGCTGTTGTGAAGATTGTGGCTCTTGATACTTGGATAAGATAGTTCTGAAATGCTGCTCAAATTCCAGCCGTGCAGGTGGAGTAATCCATTGAGCATTAAGATAAAAGCTTTTTGGTTTTAGAACACGATCGATCTCATCTAGAAATACTCCCAAGTTGGAAACAGCATGAAGCATATGAACAGTTAGCACTACATCAAAGCTTGTGTCTAAAAAAGGGAGTTGTGAGGCATCTCCATGAATCAGTGTCAGATTCGGAGGAATTTCAAGAAGCTTTTGACGAAACTGATTAAGCATTTCCTGGGAAACATCAATACCAGTCACAGAATAGCCACGTCTTACTAAAGGAAGAACGTTTAGCCCAGTTCCTATACCAGGTTCTAGGAAAGTAGTTTCAGGAGTTGCCTTAACTAGAGTAAGAATAAAATCCGCAACTTCCTCAGCGATTGGTTCTGTCAGCCAGCGAGTTTGATCATAAATATCAGCAATTTTGCTGTAGTAAACATTTTTTCCCACTTTTCAAGACCTTATGCTGCACTATCCAGACAACCTTACCTCTAATTACACCATCAAGTCCTTTCAGAGTATTCTCACAATCTGAGGGAGGAGCAAGCTAACGGCTCGGTTCAGCGGACGTAGACAAGCTTGGCAACTCAATTAGCAGAACTGAACCGTTCCGCTGCAACCGAATTGTTAGCAGTCTTTTCCTCAAATTTTTTAACTGCCTCCTGATGCGTCTCCTCAATTAAAGGGAAGATATCCTCAAACTTATCTCGGCTAGGGGAAAGTATTTGTGCCCAGGACATCCAAGCGTAAATTGGATGCGGCATAAGCTCATTTAACTTTGTAAAGTTGTGACCCGTTGCAACAATATCACCCTTGCCAGGGCGTACTGGTTTCTGGCCAAATAAGCGAATGTAGGTTTTGGGGTTAAGACCTATCGCCACTCTAAACACACCTTCTCGATCAAGATTTGAGGCTTTGTCGTTTTCGCCATTATGTTGCTTGATTGTGCAAAAATAAACACCATTGGGCAACACGCGACCAGGATTGTAAAACAGCGATGTCTCGCCCCAACTGGCTTTCGGGACTACACCCGAAAGTTTATTGCATATGTATTGGATGATTTCTTCTGGTGTCACAGTTTCTCCTGACTGCTAACGGCTCAAATCAGCGGCAGCAGATAACCTCGGACTCAGTACCAGCATCTCCTTGCCGTTCGCTGCACCACGGTTGTTAGCTGGCTGGCGCTACCAATCAGCCACTAATTTTTGAATTTTAGATTGTGCTTCATCCATCCCCCTTTTCCGCGCGTCGTCTCCCATGTCTAAACCATTGGCATGAATAAACTGAATATCAGCTACTCCCATAAATTGAAAAATATTACGCAAAGCTGGCTCTTGAGCATCCCATCCCTCATAGGGTGAACCAGAACTATATTCAACACCTCGTGATGTAATGAATACAACCTTCTTCCCGCTGACTAGCCCTTTACTTTGACCATTCTCAAACGTAAACGTTCGACCTACACGCACAATTTGATCGATGTAGGCTTTGAAATTTGAGGGCACGCTAAAGTTATACATCGGCACACTGAATAGAAATCGATCGGCAGCTAGAAACTCGTCAACCAACTCATCAGATAACTTGAGCCGCTCTCGCAGTTCTGGGCTAAGTGCTTCTGGTGGCGTAAAGTCAGCTTCAATCCAATCCTCAGTAATGTGAGGAATTGGAGTTTGGCGCAAGTCACGATACGTAACCGTTGCGTCCGGATGGAGATTCCGCCATGCTTCCATAAAGTTGCTAGCAAGTTGGCGAGATTTAGAGCGCTCACCACGAGGACTCGAATCAAGATGGAAGATACTGCTCATAGGGGTGCAATCAGAAATTTTATTTGACCCCTCGACAATAAAACAGGTAGTTACTGAAGTAAAGTAGGAACCAAATGGTAACTACCCATCACTGATGCCCCCCCTACCATGACTGAAACTCAATGCTGCCCGTTGGAGATATTGCTCAAACAAATTTCAGGACAGTGGACACTTTATATCCTCTGGGTTCTGGATACCAATGGTTCACAACGATTTGGAGAACTCAAACGAAAGGTAGAAGGTATTTCGACCAAAGTGCTGACGGAACGGCTAAGGCTTTTAGAGTCTCTTGAACTGGTTCATCGTCACCACGAACCCACAATTCCACCGCAGGTCACTTACACGCTCACTGAACGCGGTAAAGAGTTATCGGGAACGCTCGATCATCTTTATGAACTAGCTGTGAGATGGTATGGCACTGACCCAAAAGCCGTTGTCTGACCAAAACTTGGACATCAACAGATGATTTGCAAACAGCGCCACCACCTGTAACCGAAGCTAGCTAACAATCTTATTAGAGAGAAAGATTCTTCATATCTACCCAGATTAGGTGGATAGCAAGAATCTTTCCGCATAACATACCAGATGGGGTAGATAGAGAGAAACGTTCCGCATATCTGCACCGTGCCCGTAGGCAAGAAGTGGTTTGGGTGCAAATAGAATGATTTTGTCTGCATCACTCTCCGAGCGGATTCGGGATGAAACTGTAGGATTTAACCGATCGCTCCTTTCCACCACTAACCGATCGCCCCTCCCCTTAAGTCCCGATCACTTCCCCAAAATCAATTGCCCCAAAACACTTGTGTCAAACCCGCCTTTACCCTTATGCTAATCAACACTGGTTTTTCGATACCAGTAGACAGGCTTAAGGTGAGGACGCTGGCTAGAAGTGTTACAGCACAACTAACCAGCTAACCTAACTTTCTGGAAGTAGCAGAAGGCTAGGCTGTGACGATTTTATCGTTTCACCTCGCTAATGTTAAACAAGTGGTTAGAAACACCACACCTTAAGCTTTTCTTCTCAACCCAACATTAGCGAGGGAAATAGTATGAGTACAGAGTTCAACGAACTGCTGCCCGTTTCGCACGGCGATAAAGCGCAGGTGTGGATCGTCGGCACACGAGAGCAGGTGACGCACTTGATTAATGAGTTCTACGTTAAAAAGATTGCCAACGATCGCCTTCATTTCACGCCCATCATCCCGGCACCCTTTGCCACTGGCAAGTACATGAGTGTCTTGGTGAGATAAACAAAAGCATCAGGGGCTATGTGTATCTATGCTGTAGCCCCGACAATGCGATGGCAGGTTTCACAATGCCATTGTCACCGCTCAACATTCAATTGTGCTTCCTACAATGCGATCGCAACCCTACACAATGCCATTGTTCTTCTTGCAATACGATTGTGAGCCGACACAATGCGATCGCAAGTTCTACAATGCCACTGTGAGCCGACGGCAGCGAGACAGACCTCTCCCTAAATCCCTCTCCTAAAGGAAAGGGACTTTGAAGGATTCATACTTTCATTCAGCAACACCAGAATTTCAACTTCTGGCGCTGCTGAATTGCGATATGAAAATGCGGTTCCCCTGCCCTCTTAGGGAAGGGGCTAGGGGTTAGGTTTCGACAACGCAGCGAGACAGACCTCTCCCTGAATCCTTCTCCTAAAGGAAAGGGACTTTGAAGGATTCATACTTTCATTCAGCAACGCCAGAATTTCAACTTCTTATCTACCGATAGTCCTGCGTCTGCACAGCCCGCAGCCTTGCCTCCGATCGCTTGAACCGATCCAACTGCGTCTCAAAAAACTGCCGATTCTTCATCAAATGCTCAGGATTAGGATCATCTAGTGGATACAATAACGCCGATCGCAATGCTTGAATTACCGCAGAGGTGACGCAATACATCGATCGCTGGAAGCTTACGCCTAGCTGAATTAGCGTGTCGTCTTCGCCCCGGCAATGCTCTTTGTAGTAGTCCACCAAGTACTGCGGCAAGAAATGCAGCATATCTTGCATTAACAGCGTAGGCGGAATGCCAGCAGTTCCAACAGGAAATATATCGGCGTACAGCACGCCATAGTGAAAATCTTTTTGGTCTGAAGGAACTTGATTTGCTTGGGCGTTGTAAGACTTGGTGCCTCGGAACGGGGATGTGCGGTAGAACACGGCTTCTACGTAGGGAAGCGCGGCTTCGTAAAGCCACATGAACCCTTTTGATTTGGGAATTAGATCGTAGCATTCACCGTTAATGTAAACGTGGTGGTAGATGGGTCGTCCGGCGATCGCAAAAATACCATTTACCAAAAAGTTCATAGCATCCGGAACGCTAGCAATCTTACCCTCATCATACAAATCTGACATTTCAAAGAATACGGGAGCCATCACTTCCCAAAACAAACCTAAATTAGAGTAATAGGACATTTGCCGACACTGCTCTAAGAACATATCGGGGAACAGCTTATACATGGCTGTCATGACCGGATTTCCCTGGAAGTAAGCTCGAATCGCGCGATCGGCATTCGCTTTATATTCATCGCTATCTAGATAACTATCAAACAAGCCCATACCCATATCGCGTCCGTGCCAGAGCATCGATCGCATACATTCTTCGGCAAACTCCATATTGATGCGATCGTGATACCAATGGTGCAACAAACGGGGCAATTTTGTTTTGATTTCGCCCTTTTCCATAAACTCTAATAGCTCTGGGTGTGCCGAACCTGTGCCGCGCCAAATTCGCAGATCTGCATCATCGCCTGAGTAATGATTTTGCCGTTGAAGGTAATCTTCGGGTAAAAAGTACTTGAAGAAGGGCAGCGGATCGAGAAATACTTGCTCGGCAATATAGAGCAGGTCACGCCAATAAAAATCCATGGGCACGGCATAGGCTTTGTACAGCCCAATAATTTGCATTAAGTTTTCGGGCGTGTCGGGCAGCATAGCGCCGCCTGCTTCTAGGCGATGAATGATTTCGGCGAATTCATGGGTGGAAGGCGGCAGTTTTGTTTGGGGAGGGTTGAGGGTTGTCGTCATAAAAAAGAGGTTTAATTCAGTAAGGTTGTCTGTTGATCTAACAGTGTGTTTGGAAAGCAGCTTAACGCTTTACGCTCGCCCCCCATCCCCCAAACTTGGAGGACTTCGAGCCACAAGCCACGCTATCAATGTCGGATTCTCTCCGGAAGTCCCCCAAGTTTGGAGGATTTAGGGAGCGGATCGGGGTGTTATCGATGTTTACAAACAGTTTCTAGAAGGTTGGCGAACCATAATCTAAGGATCTGAGAGAGAGAAGGTGTTAGGAGCGATCGCCATCTCTACTCGCTGCGGTGCTGCTGCGACTAACGCTGACGAAGTTGCTTCCATCCACCGCACCAACCAAACAGGCTGCACACCTAAGAAAATAATCAACACCGTCAAAATTAAAGAGGGTAATCTATCTGCCCATAAAACCTTAGGATAATAAGCCGTCGCATTGTCCAATTTGCCAAAGCAAGTTCGGTTGAGCAAAATCACAAAGTAAACGGCTGTCAAACCTGTACCAATCACAGCCAAAATTGTTTGCACTGGAAAAACTGCGTAGCTTCCTTGAAACACCAAGAATTCTGCAATAAAACCTGCCAAACCTGGAATTCCAGCGCTCGCCATTGCGCCCAGTACTAACAAAGAAGTAATGGAAGGTAAGCCTCGAATGGGGTTCAGCAATCCATTCAGTACGTCTAGTTCGCGGCTGCCAACTTTTTCTTCAATCACGCCCACCAAATGGAACAAGATTGCCAAAATCAGTCCATGCGCCACCATTTGCGAGATAGAACCCACTAAGCCCAAGGGTGTGAGGGCGGCTGCACCTAGCAACACATAGCCCATGTGCCCGATCGAGCTATATGCCACCATACGTTTGATATCTTTTTGAGCGATCGCTGCCAACGCCCCGTAGAGAATACTAACTGCTGCCCAAGTTGCCATAAGCGGAGCTAATTTTGACCACGCTTCGGGGAATAACCCCAAACCAAACCGAAAAATTCCGTAGGTTCCTAGCTTTGCCAAAACACCGCCCAACATAATTACCGTTGGGGTGGAAGCCGCCACATACGTATCAGGTAACCAGGTGTGGAACGGAACTAGGGGAATTTTGATACCGAAGCCCACCAACAGCACGCCCAGCAAAATTACCTGTAAGCCCATGGGCAGAGTCTGCCCCAGCGCCGACTGATACGAAAAATCGTCTGCACCCGTTAGCCAAGTTAAGCCCAGGAAAGCTGCCAAAATTAGCGCGCCAGAAATCGCGGTATAAATCAGAAACTTAATTGCAGCATAGTTGCGTTTTTCGCCACCCCAAATTGAAATTAGTAAATAGAACGGGACAAGTTCTAATTCGTAGGCTAGGAAAAACAAAAGTAAATTTTGTGCCATGAACGCTCCTGCTACACCACCGCTAATCAGCAGCATCATGGAGTAAAACAAGCGCGGACGCTCAATTTTTTCACTGCTAGTCAAAATTGCGATGCAAGTCAGCAAGCTATTGAGAGCCACCATGACTAAGGAAAGTCCATCGACTCCTAGCTCGTAGTTCAATCTCAGGGTTTTGATCCAGGGCAAAAATTCTTGGAACTGAAGTCCGGGGTTGCTGATATCAAATTGAACCAGCAGCCAGATCGTTAAAAGCAACACGACTCCCGAAACCGACAGCGCCCCCAGGCGAATGCGGCTTGTGGGCTGGTTGGCAGGAACAAAGCCGACGAGAACAGCGGCAAAAATGGGTATCCAAATGATCAGGCTAAGCATGGGTAAGCTTCCGGGTTAAGGTGAGCACTTATGGAGATGAGCAATACAAAATTAAGCTCCGGTTAGAAGAGAGCTAAACGCGGTAGTAATAGACAAATGGGAGAGAATTGACCAACACATGAGGAATGCAGTGAAGACCAGTCCAAAGGCGATCGTCAATACATAAAACTGAGTTTGTCCAGAGTTGCCGTATTTGAGTGC
Organism: Timaviella obliquedivisa GSE-PSE-MK23-08B; assembly: GCA_019358855.1. Classification (NCBI taxonomy): domain Bacteria; kingdom Bacillati; phylum Cyanobacteriota; class Cyanophyceae; order Oculatellales; family Oculatellaceae; genus Timaviella; species Timaviella obliquedivisa. The sequence continues at coordinate 85,950 of JAHHII010000016.1, forward strand.
TTCACCGCTAAATAGAGACGATAGACCGACAAAATTTACCAATCCATCAACCAAGTAGCGATCGATCCAGTTAACCGTTCTAGAAACAATATCGACGCTGCCAACCACGCTAGAGCGATAAAGTTTAGGCGTATAGAAATCGTAGGCAAATAAATCTTGAAGTCCTTTGAAAGGAAGACGGACAGGCTTAGGGATGCTATTGCCAATGTAAATTACGCCACCCATGCTAAAGCCCAGAATGCTCGACCACGTTAACAGCAGTGCTACATCTTTGTTGAGCATTGCCCAGTCGGGAAGCAGGGAAAGACTTTGCAGAATCATAGGGACATGGAGCGTGAAGCCTGCCAGCATTGTCATTGGCAAAGTGACAGCCCAAATATTTTCGGGCGATCGCACCGTCATTGCCTTCTCTTCACCTGCAAACATCAGCCCAAATGTCCGGGTCAAACTGAACGCAACTAGCCCATTAATAAGTAACAACGCCGCCACCAAAAACGGACGATTGCCCCATAGACCGTCCACTAGCTTCAGCATGATCCAGAAAGTGCCAAAGGGCGGGAGAGCAGCCAGGGTTAAAGCTCCTGCAATAAACGAAAGTCCGGTAACAGGTCGCTTTTTCCACAGTCCGCCCAGCTGAGTCAAATCTTGCGTAATGTTGTTGAGAACGATCGAGCCACTGCTTGCGACTAAAGTTGCCATTGCTAAAGCGTGGGTCAGCACGATATAAAGCGCTGCCTCGGTTTGCTGAGCACCGACGGCGATAAAAACGATGCCCATATACGCACTAACGAGATAGGAAAGCGCGCGCTTCACGTCGATTTGGGCGATCGCAATCAACGTGCCGCCAATGGCAGTGACTAAACCAATGGCGATCGCTACGTTCATCACCACAGGCGACAAAGCCAAAACAGGCTCCAGCTTAACCAGCACCCATGCCCCCGTCGCCACCACTACCGAATTCCGCAGAATCGTACTGGGTAACGGACCCTCCATCGCCTCATCCAGCCAAAGGTGCAGCGGAAACTGAGCGCACTTCCCCATCGGACCAGCCAACAAAGCCAAACCAACCAAAGCTGCCAATTTAGGATCAATCTGGGCAGTCTGTGCCCACTGTGCCAACTCGTTATAGTCCCATGTTCCCGCCAACGGATAAATTGCCAGGACTCCCATCAACAGAAACAAGTCACCGACTCGCTTGGTCAAAAAAGCATCACGCGCACCCGTGACTACTAGCGACTGATTGAGCCACAGCCCCACTAGTAAGTAGGTTCCTAGGGTCAAAATTTCTAGAATGATGTAGCTAAAGAAGAGAGAGTTGCACAGCACCAGCGAACACATTCCCGCTTCAAATAGCGCCAGCATTGCGTAGAATCGTCCCCACCCCCAGTCCATTTCTAAGTAACCGATCGCATAGATCTGTGCCAGGAAATTCAACCCGTTCACCAAAACCGTAGCGCCCAACGTAAGCGCTGAAATTTCAATTGGAATTGTCAAGTCTAACCCGGCTACTTGTAGCCAGGAAATATTAATGTACTGCGCTGGCTGATGTAGAATTGCTGCCCAAGCCAAACCTCCATGAATAAGGGCTATCAGTGTCGTCAAAGCATTGACATACCCTGCCGGACGGGGCCCTGTCCGCCGAGTAATAGCCGGAAACCAAATTGTAGACAGCAACATTCCAAGCAACGGGTAGCACGGAATTAACCAAGCGGTCTGTACTAAAAACTGCGCCATGGCAACATTCTAGGTAGGTTTGCAAAGGATCTTCTAAAGTGAATTTTTTATAGCGAAGACGAACCTTCCATTAACATCACATCAGATGAACATAGATTTAACGCTATGGAAAGCTAGTTTACTATAGTAATTTCTCTTTATCCTACTTGAAGGCTTACCATTAGAAAAGTCAGCAACGATCGCAGAATCTGAGAGAACTGATAAGAAAAGTAAATCAATAGACAAAAAAAGAGCCGTGCCGCGCACAGCTCACACTTTCTTCTGCTTTCCCAATCGATTATGTATCTACTGACCCGGCTTCAAATTCTCAATCCCTTTCGTCACCCTAGCGGAAGTAATGCGATCGCCCTGCTGAATTTGATCAACGGTTTCCATGCCTGCGGTTACATTTCCAAACACTGCATAAGACCCATCCAAAAAATCTAGGTCTGACAAGGCAACATAGAACTGAGCCGAAGCCGAATCAGGATCGCCCGATCGCGCCATTGCCACTGCCCCGCGTGTATGCTGCAGCTTTGGAGCAACCGTGATCTTGGCGCTCTCAAATGTCTGGCTATAGATGGGTTGCTCTTGCCCTTCCGGCTTAATCTCAAGGGGAATATAACGTGGCAATGAAGTCGCTGGATCAATAAAACTCCCTGTTCCTAACCGTTCAACCGGAAAACTAGCATCCTTACTTTGAGGATCACCACCCTGTGCTACAAAGGGCTGTGGCTCTAACACGACCCGGTGGAACGCCAACCCGTTATAAACGCCTCGGTTCACCAAGTCCACAAAATTTCCTGCCGTAATTGGCGCATTCGTCCCATCCACATCAATAGAAATCAGTGCGCCCTTAACGGTCATTTCAACCGTAGCCTCTCCTTCTAAGCGAGGAAGAGTACTGAACTGATCTGCCGCTACAGTGGGCGAGGCAGACGCAACAGGGTTGGGGATTGGGCTAATTGTATTAGCCCCAGAACTTGGAGTTTCTGCCGGAGCCTGTCCTCCCGACTGTGTGGTACATCCCCCTAAGTAGAGTGCTCCAACAAGGAGGAGAGAGGTGAACCAACGATAAATTTTCATTTTCAATTCCTTGATTGATACCAAATGAGGAGTGGGCGATCGCTGATGAGTATCTCGAAGACCCTGCGTTATTTGCCTGAAAAGCATCCTCAAACCACCTAGTTTAAACTAAAGCCCTTCTAACGGAACTCCCAAAAATCTTGCTAACTCGGCTCCCTGATTTTCTAACTCCGCTAAGGGCAACGGCTGCCCTACCCGCGTTAAGGGCAAATCACCCCGCCCCTTAACCCGCAAATAAAGCGCCCGTCTTGGACTCAAACCCTCTTTCAAATCTACTCGCACAGCCTGAATATCCTCTAAAGGATACTCAATTTCAATCTTACGATTTTTTCCAGGAAACCCATTCCTAAAAATCGTCGCCTTACCTGTCTTACGGTTGAACTCATTAAATCCACCACCTACGTCCAAAGCCATAACCAGCCAAAGGTAAAGCCCCACCAAAGAACCAAGAATTCCATAAAACCCCATCGCAATGCCTTGCGGAAAGAAGAACAGTTGAGTGGGGTCAGAAAAAGGCAGCAAGTTGATATGAAAATAACTGGAAAGACTAGCAAGAAAAAATCCTACACCTCCAGCAGTCGAAACCGTTGCCCAAAGGTAATTACTGAGACGCTTAGAGCCAACAATTTCTTTGCGAAGAATTAAATCTTTTTCATTGACTGGCATAGTTGTAGAAGCCATAGCACTGTTGAATCAAGATAAGGGTTGACGAGAAAAAACAAGAAATCTAGATAACTCCATCATGAATCACCTAGATGAGAGAGGTGAACTAAAAATTTAAATGTTAGAGACTTCGTTAAAACAGTACGTATCAGATTGTAAAATTTTTGTAGTCTCCTTATCATATAGGAACGTTAAGCACCTCTCAGGAAAGTTGATGAGTATATGTACTCGTGCTTTGAATGAAGACAAAGGTGAGATAAGGTGAGAACTGTAGACTCCACCTTTAACTTAACGCTACTGTTCAAGGCTCGTTTCACCCTCCAAGCTGGTATTCCCTAATCCAAGGGGATTTTATAGAACCAGCCGTAAGGACACTACCGCCATAATTAAGAGGTTATGAGATGACCATAGCAATGGGACGTCCGCAAGCTAATCGAGGCGTATTCGACGTTCTCGACGATTGGCTCAAGCGCGACAGATTTGTATTTGTGGGCTGGTCTGGGATTCTGCTGTTCCCCTGCGCCTTT
>JAHHII010000017.1 GCA_019358855.1 Timaviella obliquedivisa GSE-PSE-MK23-08B
AGGGCATTTTGGAGGTTTTCTTGTTGGAGCGGACTGAGAAATTTAGGAACTGGCATCGGTTTAATTCGATTATCTTCTAGTCCCTATTTTACCCGGCTTTATGTATTCTAGATGATAGTCAGCTTATCAATAACTAGCCCATCCCAAACGACATCACCATTGGGTTGTCGGGTTGGGCGCGCAATTCCTTGCAGCCACTTCAGTTCTCCAGCAGGGGTAATAATGCGATATTGGCAGTGCCACGTTTGTAAGGTCTGGTAGGATTCTGTAATAGAGTTTTGGAAGAGTTCTATGTCATCAGGATGAGTCCTACCACAGACAACACTAGGATCTTGCAATGCCTCATCTGGCTCAAAGCCATATAGGTCATGAAAGCCTGAATTAATGTAGGTATATTGATCAGAGCCATCGGCGCGAAGGCAGTACCCAAAAATTACACCCGGTACATTGTCAGCCATATTCCTAAACCGCGACTCGCTGGTTCGCAGCGCAACCTCGACCCGGCGGCGCTCTTCTAGTTCTAGTTGTACCTGCTGATACAGATTTGCTTGATAAATAGCAATTTCCAATTGACCTGCAATAGATTGAGCCAGAGCGATCGGGTCGTTGTTCCAGGTAAAAGGTTGCTGGGTGGTGATGAGGGTGAAACTGCCCCATAAGCGACCTTCAACAACGAGAGGAATAAGCAACCAGGCTCCAGGCATAATTCGGGCAATTTCCTGATTAATCTCATCATTTAGATACGTTGTATCTTCTACCTGCACAATCTGAAATTGTTTGAGTTGGGTTGCAAAAGGATTTCCTGCATCGGAAATTTCTAGTCCGATCGCTGTTGAAGTCTCTAAATTATGGCGAAATTCTGCGATATGTCGCCAGACCCCTTGCTCTGGTAGGTATTGCACCACAAAGCAGTCTAGAGTTTTCAAAAGTTGAGCGGCTTCCGCTGTGGCAGTGGCAAAAATGGTGTCTAGGTCAAGGGAGTTGCGAACAGCCTGGAAAACTCGGTTTAGCGCTTGTTCCTGTTGAATTTTCTCTTGCAATGCAGTGATATCTCGTCCCACCGATTGAATCTCAATGAGTTTCCCTTGGTCATCAAAAATTCCTAAATTAATCCATTGTGTCCAGCCAATTTGATCATTAGCGCGTTTGTCTGGATTGGTGTTCTCAAAGATGGGATTTTCTGGGGTGAGTGCCGCAATCTTGCGGTTAATCGCATCAAAATCCTCTGGCGGAATAAAGCTACTCCATTGCAATCCAATGACATCGTTTAAGGAGCGACCTAAGGCAAGACATAGAGCATCGTTGGCAAAGCTAATGGTAGAATCTGGCAGCGATCGCAAGATCAGGTCAGTTTGCGATTGGATCAATTGACGATAACGGTGTTCACTATTCAGCAGCGTATTTTTGATGATCTGCTGTTTCAGTTCATGGCGCTTGCGTTCGGCTTCGATGTAAGCCAGTTGCCCTGTTGAGTCGTAAACAGCAATTCCAGTAGGCGTAGCCTCTAAAACCTGGGTTAGATAGCTTTTGCTCTCTGCTACTGCCGTACTTGCCAGCAGTGACTCTACTAAACGCTTGACGCTCTCTGGCGTATGTTTCCAATCTTCTGGAGAAATAGGCTCAGGCAGGGAGGGTTGTTTTTCCATAACCGCAGCAGTGGGAACCTAATAAGGAACTATCCTAAAGTGTACCCATGTCAATCCGCTTAGCAGAGAAATATTCTTTATACTCTTCGGTAACCTTTTTTACAAGTTGTCATACTGCCTACCACTGCTCTAAAACAAGTTGCATTGTCTTAAGCCTCCTCTTAGATGAATCAGCCCGAACCAAAAGAGTGTCTTTGACAAGCGATCGGAGAAAAACTTTGGCGACTCTCGCTTTAGCAATCCTGATCTTTCAACTACAACCTAGAACGAACCTTAGAAACTAGACAAAAAGAATGGATTAAGGAATTGTAGTAAAAACGGTATCTACAGCACATCTACTTCATTTAAACCATCTATCAAGATCAATTCTGCAATCTTTTTAGAGAACTGACAAACGCAGAAGCCTCCATGAAAGCTTTCAAGGAAATCACTCATTAAACTTATTAAAAAGTACAGGGTTAGCTTTCTAGCGCAAGTCCGAAAACCCTCTCATTCATATACCATAAACTGTGATGCTTTAACACTGAAACTGCGATCGCTCCCGCTCAAACTAGTACACTCACTGGTATACACTCTAGCTAATTAAGTAAGGTGATTAATTAGCTAGGCACCTTCTATGCCACCAGACTTTGTTCAAAAAGGATTCGTTCAAAAAGGATTCTAGGACACTACTGATTACTTCTTCTCATAAACATATCAGCCATCTCTGTAAAGAGCTAAGGGAGTTGCGTGAAAATAAAACCCCAATGGGATACATTGACTTATCAGCCCCCTAAATCCCCCATTCTGGGGGACTTTGACAGGTTCAGAAGTCCTGCCCCAAAATGGGGGATTTAGGGGACGGTTCGGGGCGTTATTTAATCGCAACTTTTTAAGCAAATCTGTCTCGGCTGGTTGTGGTGCAATAGTGATATTCTAGTAGCTCATAGATTGGATATTAGGGACAGTAGTCCTTCTGTTAAGCAGATGGGCAAAGGTTGGGCTAACTGCGCTCCCAGCGTCCCAAGTACAAACTGCTAGGAAAAAGCTAGAGATGAACACGCTCCTCATCATTAATCCTACCTCTGGACCTGCTGAGAATCCTCAGATGGTCACTGACCTCACAGAAATCTTGGAGACCCAAGGCATTCAAGCTGAAATCTGCACGACTACCCCTGACGAAGACGGGGAAGGTCTTGCGGCAGCGGCTGCCCGAGCAGGAGCTAAGCTGGTGATTGTGGCAGGAGGCGATGGCACTATTGAAGCTGTTGCCCGTGGGTTAGTGCATACTCAAACGGTATTAGGCATTATTCCTTTAGGAACGCGCAATAACATTGCGGCTAGCTTGAACATTCCAAACGATTTAACGCAAGCTATCCAGATTGTGGCAGAGGGCGATCGCGATCGGTTTGATATGGGCAAGGCGAACAACCATTACTTTATGGAAGTAGTAGGCGTGGGTCTAGAAGCTTCCCTCTTTCCGTGTGGAGATGAGGTGAAAGAAGGAATTAAGAAAAATTATTGGGCTGCGCTCAGAAGTATGGTTTCAGGTGTCAAAACTTTTTTGCAGTTTAGAACTCATCGTTTGGTCTTACGCCTCGACGGCAGACGAATTCGTCGGCTACGCACCCTACAAGTCAATGTTTGCAATAGTCCTCGCTATGGAATGGAATTTTCCCTAGCGCCTGAAGCAAAAATGAACGATGGCAAGCTAGACGTTATTTATATCAATAATCCTTCTAAATGGGAGCATCTACGCCACTTCTTTACAGCCATGCAAGGCAAACAGCTGCCCCATGCGCGGCTCAAAACTCATCGCGCTTCTAAAATTGAGGTTAGAAGCTATCCACTCCTAAAAGTCCATGCCGATGGAGAATGCCTGGGCACTACCCCAGTTACCATTGAGGTGATTCCTCAAGCGCTTTGGATTTGCGTGCCCAAGCCTGAACAATGGGCGAGTCTATCAACAGAAGCAGCGTTTCTAGGGTGAGGCAAGCCTATAAAGGTTTCAGGAGAAAAGTTTTTTCTTAATTCTGATAGATTTTTGCGTGCTCTTCGAGATACCCGCAAGGGGTCGCTCCTCAATTTCAACTCATATCCCGCCAATCTGAACTAACCCTTGCAGACATACTCCTAACCAGATGCCCCCTGCAACCCATCCACTTAAGACATCTGTTGGCCAATGCATACCCAGATATATCCGACTAAAACCCACTCCCAAGGTTAAGATCGCTGCCAAAGTTGTAGTAATGCCTAACGGGATGCTCAGACAGTGGCTAATGGCGGCGGCTAATAGCCCATAAAAGGAAATCGCGCTCATGGCATGACCGCTAGGATAGCTATAATCCATCGGACGCTCAGGGGAAGCCCACAAATCGGGGCGTTTGCGTCGAAAAAAAGACTTGAAGATGCCGTTAAGCAGCCATGAGCCACTCAGCCCGATCGCTAAGACCAGTGCTGCAATAGACTCATTGCGGTAAACCAAAATTCCTCCAACTGCGAAAAGCAAAGGGATGGTAATCTCACCTTGAGCCAGCCAGGTCACTGCTGTCATGTATCGATCTAGGGCTGGGTTCGCCTGTGCTTTAAGAGTCAACAAGCAGGATTCTTCAAAAGGCAGCAACCAGCGCCACAAAAGGAAGCGAGCCAGGAAAACACAGATTGCCAGGACAAATGCACCAGCAAGCAGACCTGCCAGTAAGTAAGGGGTGAAGTCAATGAGAGACTGGAACAGCCAGTAGAGGCGAGTGCTAACCTCCGCCATTTACGATCTCCTCAAGGGGGTTGACTGTTGCGATTTAGCAACTTGTGATTTGGAAATATTGTAGGCTATCCGCTGGCTTGGTGGAAGAAGCGATCGCTCAGACTTCATCACCAGGCTCTTAAAATAACACAATACAGTCAACTAAAAGACAGGCAACTAAGCGCGATCGGGCAATTTATCCACATTAAACTCGGCTCGATCGCGTACAATGTCTAGATTAAAAGGTCTAGATTAATAAGTTATATTCTCAGACTACTTCCACAACATAGGAATCGTTCACCCATGTCTTAGTGCTAGCTAAACTACTGCCCGTACCATGCTTTTTTCCACTGCTGCATCTGAGAAATTTCTTGCTGCTGACTAGCGATAATGTCTTGAGCAAGCTCCTTAACTTCGGGGCGATCGCTCTTCTGCAATGCCTCTTTCGCCATTGTCAATGCCCCTTCATGATGAGGAATCATCGCATTGAGGAAGCGCAGATCAAACTGATCGTCTGCGGCTCCTAAGTCAGTATTCATCATCATGCTAGACTTCATTTCTTCAGACATCGGCATCATGTGCCCCATCTCTGAGCTATACATCATGGGTGTGGCGCTGGCATCAGGATACCAAGCTGTCCGCCATTCTTTCATCTGAGCAATCTCTTTTTGCTGAGCGTCAATGATCGTTTGAGCCAATTGCTTAATTTCTGGTCGCTGTGACTTCTGCAAGGCTTCCTGAGCCATTGTGACCGCGCCTTCATGGTGAGGAGTCATTCCGTCAACAAATCGCAGGTCAAAGTTTTCATCTTTGGGCCCCAAGCTCATGTTCATAGAAGACCCATGATTCATTCCCTCCATCTTGCCCATTGGACTTTGTGCCACGTCGGGTGCAGATGAAGCAGGTTGATTGTTGGCGGAGGAGCCAGTTGGGGAACTTGAACAAGCAGCAAGAATTATACTTCCCATGAAAGCGATCGCTAGTAAAGGAGTTCTTCGTTTCATAACTTTTGGATTCATCCTATTGTTCTGTAATTGATAATTTTAGCTCATCTCTATTCTAAACTTTTCGTTCACTGATAGAGTCAGGGTCAAGTAGTATACTGATCTTTGACCTAATCACTTGCTCAATAACATGGTGTGGATAAAACTCATCACGAAAATTGTGACAGACAATTATGAAACTAGGATGAAAAGATCTAAATATCTAGAAAAAATTGATGTCTAGCTAAGATAGCAGAGCTTGATTCGGTAGACAAAATTAATCATTTAAGTTGACAAACTTATACTGAATACTCTTGTTTAATTAGCTTTTTAATTGAGGTTGCAACTGGGGCTGAAGAGTTTTCTAGATTGGATGAAGGACTGGATGACGTTACCTCTACTACTCCGTGAAACATATTCATGCCACAGACAAATTCATAATTCCCTGGTTTTGTAGGAGTAAATTCAATAGCTGTAACTTGGTTAAGTGCTAGGTTTTGGGCAATATGGAAGTCAGGCAACTGCACCTCCTCTAAACAACTGCTGGGGTCACGCCGCAAGAAATTGAGCCGAACGGGTTGTCCTACTTGCACGACTATTCGGCTTGGCTCATAACCCCCATCTACAGTGACTGTTACTTCCTGAACTCCCTCACGAGCTTCTACTTGCTGAGATTTAGGCTTGCTGAGAAGGAACCACCAGAGTTCTAGACCTATCAACCCTAATCCCCCTAGCGTTACAGCAACCTTGTTGGCTAAAGGTTGGTCAATGCGTTGAAACTGAGTGGATGAAGACTGAGGTGGCATATTGTGTGCAGCAGGCATTTCCGCTGCCACTGCCCTAGAGATTGCACCTAGCAAAAATCCCAATCCTGCAAGGGTTCCAAAAAATGTAGTTTTTTTTAGCATTGACTTTGCTCCTAATATTCGTTCAATTGGTTTAATAAATGGGTCTAGGTCGAAAGTTGCGTAGCCGCAGAGCATTTGTAACCACCGAAACCGAGCTAAACGCCATCGCTGCTCCTGCGATGATGGGGCTGAGTAGCCAGCCAAAGAAGGGGAACAAAATCCCAGCCGCGATCGGGATACCTGCCACGTTGTAAACGAAGGCAAAGAAAAGGTTCTGACGAATGTTTCGCAGGGTAGCACGAGATAACTGGATTGCAGTCACAACACCTTGTAAGTCACCTGAAATTAGGGTGATATCGCTGGCGGCGATCGCCACATCAGTCCCGGTTCCGATGGCAATTCCCACATCGGCTTGAGCCAGAGCAGGCGCATCATTAATACCATCACCAACCATGGCTACAATTTTTCCTTCAGCCTGAAGCGTGCTGATCATCGCGGCTTTTTGATCAGGACGCACCTCTGCCAATACTCGGATAATGCCAACTTCACGGGCAATAACTTCTGCGGTTGGACGATTATCTCCGGTAAGCATAATCACTTCTAGTCCAAGTTTTTGCAACGTGCGAACGGTATCAGCAGAAGTGGGCTTGAGAGCATCAGAAATTCCCATAATGCCTTGTATTTTTTCATCTACAGCAACCCAAATGACTGTTTTACCTAAATACTCCAGCTTGTCTCTTTGCAGGGCTAGAGCCTGAGTATCAATTCCTAATTCACTCATCCAACGCTGAGTTCCAATTTGAACCAACCGACCTGATACATCACCTTGAACGCCACTCCCCGCGATCGCCTCAAATTCCTGTACATCAGTCAACTCCACTCGTTGAGACTGAGCATACTGCACTACAGCTTCTGCTAACGGATGCTCTGAATTTCGTTCTACAGATGCCATAAGCTGTAAGAGTTTGAGTTCATTACTGTGAGCAATGCCGTTGACCGTCACAAAGTCTGTGACTGTCGGTTTACCTTGGGTTAGTGTTCCTGTTTTATCAAGCACAATAACCTGTAGTTTGTGCGCTAACTCTAGGCTATCTGCACCTTTAATGAGAATGCCATTTTCTGCGCCTTTACCTGTGCCAACCAAAATAGAAGTAGGGGTTGCTAATCCCAATGCACAGGGACAAGCAATGATCAGCACACCCACAGTTGTAGTCAGTGCTAGCGTCACGTTACCCATGACGTTATACCAAATAATGAACGTGGCGATCGCTACAGCAATGACCGCTGGGACGAACCATCCGGTTACCTGGTCTGCTAGCTTTTGGATCGGAGCTTTAGAGCCTTGAGCCTGTTGCACTAATTTAACAATCTGAGCCAGAAAAGTATCTTTCCCGACTCGCGTAGCTCGAAACTTAAAGCTTCCGGCTTTATTAATCGTGGCTCCAATCACCTCATCTCCAGGCTGCTTTTTAGCCGCTACACTCTCGCCTGTTACCATCGCTTCATCAACAGTTGAGGTGCCTTCAAGCACTTCACCATCAACTGGAATTTTTTCACCAGGTCGCACCAAAATCACGTCACCAAGCTGAACTTCAGCGATCGCCACTTCCATCTCTTGCCCATTGCGGACGATGCGGGCAGTCTTCGCTTGTAACCCCATGAGTTTACGAATCGCCTCCGACGCTTGTCCTCTGGCGCGGTTTTCAAACAAACGCCCCAGCAGAATCAGCGTAATCACAACTGCCGCAGTTTCGTAGTAAACACTAGGCGTAAGTCCTTGAGCAATCAGAACTCTGGGAAAGAACGTAACAAACAGTGAGTAGAAATATGCCGCACTAGTGCCCAAAGCAATCAGAGTGTCCATCGTAGAAGCATGGCGCTTGAGTGCTTTCCAACTGTTGATATAGAAGGACTTTCCACACCAAAACTGCACAGGTGCGGTCAATAGAGCTTGTAGCCAAAAGTTATGCAGCCACATCGGAATCAAGGGAACAGAAAGCCCTGTCATCGCTGGAATAGAGCCGATCACTAGAATTGCGCTGATCACGCCGCCCGTCCAGACTTTGCGCGTTAAGTCTCGTGATTCTGCCTGTCGCGTCTGACGTTCTATATCGTTCTCTCCGTTCAGCAAATCCTGCTCTTGAACTGGTTGGGCAGAGTAGCCAGCGGCAGCAACAGCATTTTGAATTGATTGCACGTCCGTTTGCTGAGGGTTATAGGTAATGCTGGCTTGTTCAACACCAAAGTTAACGCTGCATTCACTCACGCCTGGAACAGAACGAATGGCATCTTCAACGCTATGGGCACAAGAAGCACAACTCATGCCCCGAAGTTTCAATGTTATGTCCATATTTATTTGAGGGAAGGGAATGGGCGATCAATCTCAACCTAAAACTTGCTCAACCTAAAACTTGAAACTCAAAAGCTCGAACTAGGCGACGGTGTAGCCTGCCGCTGCGATCGCCTGCTTAATCTCAGCTTCAGGTTTTTGCGTCTCAATGTTGACCTGCTTGGTTTTAGTGTCAGCCTCAACTTTGGCAGCGGGATCTATAGCGGTAACAGCTTGAGTAATCGTTTCAACACAGGCAGAGCAAGCCATATTGGAAACTATGAATTGAAGTGTCATGGTAAATAGCAGTGAAGCTGCTCTTAATATAGGATTATTTTTATTATCAACTCTCCTCTTAACAGGAGAGTCAAGAAGGATGGAGATAATTGATAACTTTCCTCATCTAAATAATTATTATAGGAATGCAAGCTTTGTGATTTTATCTCTCTTACCTTTGGCTACGCCCTAGAGTAGATGAGTTTTATATCTAAGATATGGCTCAATATACTTTAAGACCTGAGTAAAAATTTTACACTACTAAACACAGAGGAAGAGTAATGGCGAAAGAACTCAAGAAGGGCGATCGCGTCAAGTGGAACACATCGAATGGGGAGACAGTAGGAGAGGTTAAGAAGAAGCTGACGCAGCCAACGGATATTAAAAAGCATCATGTTGCCGCATCTGAAGAAGACCCGCAATACCTTGTGGAAAGTGAAAAGACAGGTCAAGAAGCAGCACACAAACCCAAGTCACTTGAGAAATTAGAGAAGTCCCAAGGTTAATCAAACCATTAGTCAACTCTTAAGCAGGCATTAGGTATCAATTAACTAGAAAAATCGATGAATGCACCCCTTACTATTACCGTTAAGCGATCGACTCATGTAACTGACCTGAGAGGTTGTCTGAGCAGTCTATGGGTTGCTATCCAATCCGCCCCCTAAATCCCCCATTTTGGGGGACTTTGAGGAAGGAGTGGCTTGGAAGTCCCCCAAAATGGGGGGTTGGGGGCGAGTGTAAGAATCTTTGATACTTCTCAGACATCCTCTGACGTGCAAATTGAGATTAGTAAACTGCTAGAAAACCAAAAAATTTATCTAAATTAGTACAGAGTTTTCTTTTCCACTCGTGTGAATAGTACCGATGCTCCTAGAGGTCGTAGGTGCTTGAATCAGAGCGTGTAAACCGTTTGTCTCTAACTTTTGACTGTCTTAATCTCATCCTTCGGGATAGTGCTAAGCCTTTTGGCTCATGCAATATTACTTGCAGCCTTTAACTGCTTAGAACCCTTTCTCAGACTATCGAGTTTGAGGAAAGGTATCTCAAGACAGATGTGGCTGACACAGAAAACAGGGAGAAAAAATATGTCTGATGAAATTTATAAAGCAGCTATTCCAGAAATCGACCCCACAGAAGTTGAAGATGCTCGCATTATCAACGCTGGCAAGCACGATTCATTTTTAGAAAAGGTGATGACTCAGAGCGGACTTGCAGATCCCTACGATGCCAGAGACATTACTGAAGTGGTCTTTCGCACAATGCGCGACATGATGACAAATGAAGCAGTCGATCATGTTGCTGAGGAACTACACTCTCCACTTATGGAAGAAAATAAGGACAGAACCCTCTATACTGCTACACCGTTAGCTACTGAAGTGGAAGATCTTTGGCAAGATACTAATCCCATCGTTCATTTTCTAAGCCGCGTTCGTCCGGCGCTTAATATTCGTGATACGACTTTTCTGTTTCGGATTAAGCAAGAATCATCTTTGCCCGCTACCGTCGAACCAGAACAAGTTGTTAAGGCAGTTTTTTCGGCTACTAAAGATGAGCTATCACCTGATCGCATTCAAGAAATTGCTGAATTTCTTCCGGGTACTGTCCGCCAGCTTTGGCAAGATGCATAGTCCCATAGACTTGCAACTACATATCCTGTAACAGGCAAGAGCAGGCTAAAAAGTTGCCAAATTGCCCTATAAATATCCAGTTTCCTTGATATTTCAGGGGAAAAGCCAGGTTAATCTGGGAATGCAGCTAAACAAACCTTTTCCCCAACCCCTCTCCTTCAGGAGAGGGGCTTTGAATAAATTCAAACTTTTTTGAACTTGTCTTCATTGGTGCTCAAGATAAACTGGCTCAGTCATCTAGCGCGAAACGATCGCCCTTTTAGTTTTGCGATCGCTCGATTATAGATCTGTTCCTGCTCCTGTGCAGATTGAAATAGATCAACAATGGGATGTGGATAGTCTGTGCCAATCTTAACGGCAAATCGATCCTGTTCAACAGGCAGAAGTTTCCAGGGTTCATGAACTTTTTGGGCAGGCACTTGAGCTAGCTCAGGCAACCAGTGCTTGACATACTCCCCTTGTGGATCATAGTCTTTTGACTGCTTAACGATATTAAAAAACCTGAATCCACGTGCATCGTTGCCAACTCCAGCAGTGTAATTCCAGTTACCCCAATTACTGCAAACATCGTAGTCAATCAAAAGCGACTCAAACCACTCTGCACCCATGCGCCAGTCAACGCCTAAATTCTTCGTCAAAAAGCTAGCCACATTTTGCCGACCCCGATTAGACATAAACCCGGTGTTGGCTAATTCGCGCATGTTAGCATCTACGAGCGGAAATCCTGTTTTGCCCAAGCACCAACATTCAAACTTCTGCCTATCTTGCTTCCAAGGAATTGAAATGCCTTGTAATCCTGTTGCATGAAAGAGGCGATCGCCGTGTTTAACCGTAATAAATCGAAAGTAATCGCGCCATAGCAATTCAAAGATCAGCCAGTAGGTAGAATCATTGCAGACACGTTCTCTTTCATAGGTCTGTACCTGTTCATAAATGTAGCGTGGCGACAGACATCCGAGCGAGAGCCAGGGCGAAAACTTTGATGAATAGTCAGCCCCTCTCATCCCATTGCGGGTATCTTTATAAATTTTTAGGTGATCCTGCTGCCAAAAATATTGCTTTAGTCTAGCGATCGCAGCAGTTTCGCCCCCTTGAAATTTTAGAACAGCGCGATCGTCAAATTCAGGAGTTTCTAGGTCAAATTCAGCCAGTTGTGGCAGCTTACCCACCTCAACGTCGGGGAGTGGAGGGACTTGGCTAGGAGAAGGCAATGCGGGTTGAACACTGCTGTCTTTTTCAACTTGTTTACGAAAACTAGTAAATAGCTCTGGCAGTTCCTTGACCTTAAAAGAAAAATCATCAGGATGATAGAGCGTATGACTCCAGAAAGTATTGATCTTAACGCCCAGAGCCTGTAATGCTCTTTCTAGCGATCGTTCAATCGCTTTTTCTTCAGATGCTGCTTCTTGGTAGTAATAAACTTCTGTAATGCCTAACACTTTCACAAGCTCAGGAATAACTTGTTCAGGTTTCCCTGTGCGAATGAGTAAATCACTATTGCGCGATCGCCATCCTTGTCGTAAATCAGCAATACTTTCCAGCAAAAATTGTGCTCGAAATGCTCCTGTTTTCGGGAAACCAAAGGTAGTCTTGCCAAAGTGACGGGGGTCAAAACAATAGAGTGGAATCAGGTAAAGAGGTTGCGTCAAGAGCGCCTGATGAAGCGGTTCGTGGTCATGAAACCGCTGATCGTTGCGATACCAGAGTAAAATTCGGGATCGAGCCATAGTTTTTTATCGGGTGTCTTACCTTGGTTATTCATATGCTAGGCAGATTCTTGAATAATTTGCAAAGGCACCCTTTAGGAGAATAGGCATTCTTGAAGACCACTCACCTTCTTCAGTCATTTTTCTTAGAGGCGTTCCAGCGCTTGGGGGCAGGTTGTACCGTGTAAGGAGGGACGTTTTGAGATTACGCCACATTTACATCAACTTCTGCTTCTACATCCTTCTGCTGGCATAGAGGCACAAAGAGTCTGAATCAGTTCGATCTTTGCTCAATGGACTTCATTGAGCGCGTTCAAGTGACGATCTTTTTTTATAGTTCGATGACTTTAGTTGGGCTGATTTTCAGCACTCGTGCCGCGTCCCGAATCCCGCTATCCTTCATTGCCATTTTAGTAATCTGCTGTTGGACTTCAGGAAGGTAACCTCAATAGGCTGTTTGATTCTCCCTCGTTTCCACACGTCTGGAACATTACGACTAATTCTGGTGAGAATAAGATCAGCATCTCACCAGAATTAATCGTTATTTAGCACTGACTGATCTAGTTTTAATTACCCAGTAGATCTGCTTTAGCCTGAACGATCTTTTGAGTAAGTTCTTGGCGATCGTTTGCCCGTACTAAATGCCGCCAACTAAACTGAACCAGGGTGATTAGACCGACGAGCTTCAGCAAAGATGACATTAAAGGAATATCATCGATAGCATCTAACGATGCAAACAAAACTCTGATACCCAGAAAAGCGAGAAGAAGCCAGCCCAAATTACTTAGAAGTTGACGATTTCCCTTAAAGAACGCCACTGTCGATTGAGTAACATTATCAAAGAAATTTGCTGCTTGTACTTGAAACGAGGTTAAAGATTCCTCCGCCAACTCAGTTGAAGAGGAGGCAGCAGGCAGAAGAGGTTGTTCGAGAACTTGATCCACCTCTGCCAGACTAGGTTCCATCGTTATTTCGTTGTACTCGTTGGTTTGCATAGTGTCATGGGTCATTGTTTTGCTCCTTGTTAAAAGTTGTGATGTAATTTTTGGAGCAATCGGTAGCTTATGGCTACTAACTGCTCCAAAAAATTTACTTGTGACCACCTAGCCACTTAGCTGCCACTGCTCCTAATGCAGCACCAATGACTGGGTTGCTGAGAAACTTCACTAAGGCAGGCTGGTCAGCCAGCACTTCGTGAAAGATATCGGGGTGATTGTGGTAAGCAAAGCCCGCAAGCTTACTGACATCGTCAGCATTCATTTGTTTGGAATGGTGGCTCGATAATCCTAATTGCTTTTGCAAGTCACGATCGCTCAACCCTCGTTTCTTCAAATGATTAATGAACTCTTGGGCAACGTCATCTCTTTCGTTAGGTTTGATCTGTGCGATCGCCTTTTGGAGTTCTGGTTCCATCTGGCTAGCTGGAATTTGCTCTGGACGCATTGATCTGCTGAACAATTGATGTCTTTCAGAACGAGAAGACCGTTGAGCAAAATCATCGAAGTTTTGGTAGTCCGAGCCTGATTCATCAGGCAGCATTTCCTTATCTCCACCTGCCAAATCTTTCATAACTTGGCGTTTGTATTCGTCACTGCTAGACATAGTATTAACCGTCCTTCAAAATTGATGTTGAATTGATCAGGCTGAAAGTGCAGACAGCTTGTTAACAAGCATGAGCAAGCTACTGTTCTTAGCTAGCTGACTGATACTCAATTTGCTTGGATTGCGCATCATAGCGGGCTGTCAAAATCAGTTCTTTGTCGGGTGCGTACATTAAGACCGTCAGGTCTTGGTTAGGAAAGTTTTTACGGAAGCCTTGCGCCAATGATTGAGCCAATGCTTTCACTTCATCAGGACGAACCTTTGACGAAATCACGGCTCCTAATTTGTTGTTATCTCGAACAAAGGCATCTTTAATAAGACCTTTGCTTGCTTCCACTATCCAATCACCAAACTCTTGACCAGCGGCAGAGTCTCCTCTCGCCAGTTGACCATATTCGACGCTGCGATCGAGACTACTAGGGTAGTTCGACTGAGGCTCTCGAGTGGCAACCCCGCTACATGCAGTAGTAAAAGCAAGAGTCAGGACTAAAACGAGAGCCATTAGGCTTTGGCGAACGCGATGAGAAATGTTCATAGTTATTGCGCCTCTGAAAACAACTTAGTAAATCGGTCAAACAAGATTATGGAAAGACTCCTGCGAAAGACTGCTCTAGCAAATATTGTTAAATTGCTCCTAAAGTGTCATCTTTCAGCACAACGCTAACCTTCACAGCTTCCACTGAATTAGATTGCGCTGCGATCGCTTCAAGAAATTGAATTGCTGCGGTTATAGAGGTAAAGCTACCCTCAACTGTTGAAGGAAGGGGAGTGCTAGCTGCCTCCCTGCCAAGTTTTTGCTCTTGGACTTGCTCTTGGACTTGCCCTTGGACTTGCCCTAAGTCAACCACTGCCAACTGCTTATACTCTGGGCTAACCTGCTCAACAATTAACTTCTCGCGGCGAACTGGAACTTCGATAATTCGTGTTTCAATTTCCTTACGAATGGTGACTTCACCCACTTTGCGCTTAATGCGATTGACCATCAATCGCTCTTCGAGAATCTGAACAGTTTCCTCAGCTACGACTGATGGAGTCATGATGAGGTCTTGTTCAGTTGCTAAATTCGTCTGCTGCGGAGCAGATTGGTTGAGAGCAGAAATATGAACCTGCCTGGGTGACTCTAAGGGAACCGAGGTTTCCAAAGGGACGGAGAACTCTAGGCTGCCAGGTTGCGGGTGAATAGGTTGACTGGATCTAGGCGATCGCTGCTCATCAGACGATGAGGTTCTAGTATCAAAATCTTTGGGGTTGGAAGGTGTCACGATAGGATTCCCACAATGATAGCTCAGGCAGAGTTAAGAATTGCCCTGCCTAAATTCTTCTAAAAACTGAGCATTACCAATTTCATACTCTCAACATCTAGCTTGATTAAGAGGTTGTCTGAGAAGTCTAGGTTGCTTCCAATCCGCCCCCTAAATCCCCCATCTTGGGGGACTTTGAGGAAGGAGTGGCTCGGAAGTCCCCCAAAATGGGGGGTTGGGGGGCGAGTGTAAGAATCTTTGATACTTCTCAGACATCCTCTAAGAGCAACTTACTCACTTAAGAACGACTTTTGGAATGACGGACATCTGCCCCTTCATCCACCACAGGTCGCCCTTGAGTATCTAGGTTTAGCTCCTCACGGCGCAGCGTTTCTTCAGCATTGACTGTTTCGTGATCAACTTCTTTTCTAACGCTAACTTCTTCCCGCACAAATGCTTCTTTATGAATGTCTGCCGCTTCTTCATAAACCTCTACTCGTGCTACTTCCCCTTCCTGGAAAGCTGTCCCATCCGGTGTAACGGCTGCGTCAAGATCAGTAGGTGTCGTGCGTTCAACTACCACACGTTCTTTTTCAAGAGGAACAGAAACTTTAGCATTCTCGGTTTCTACCCGTTTACCCACTACAACTTCACCCGTTTTAGAACGGGTCTTGTTGGCGATTAGTCGCTCTTCGTACAATCGCAAATTTTGATGGGCGCGATCGTCCAAATTGTATAGTGCTGGATCACGGTCATAGGCGTAGGTATCACGGTCATAATCTCGAGAGGTGGAAGCATTATCTGCATTCTCTCCTGTGCCCATGGGACGATACACACCACGCACTTGCTCCTCGTGCTCATAATCCACAGGCATAGTGCCATCATACGAGGGCAGAGCCTCGACTTGGGTACGAGTCAAACCATCAACTGCAATGCGACGATTTGAATAATCAACTCGAGAACGACCGATCGGTAGTAAGACTTTCTTACCTAAAATCCAAACACCTGTATTAACAATTAAGTAACGAATTTTGCCTGTATCATCCACTAATACATCATCGATCGAACCAACCTTATCTGATTTGGCGTAAACGTCATAACCAATAATATCTTGATCTTGGTTTTCAAAGTGAGCCCGATAGTCAGGGTCAAAATCTCGAATCTTATGAAGTGGCATAATTTTCCTCTACAGCGACTTTTCCTCTACAGCGACTAAAGTATTTCTATCGCTTTACTTAAAATCTACATGCTTAGTTAGAGAGGTTCATCCTCCCCAAGTACGATTGAGCCTGTGCCGAGAGAAGTACCCTGTTTTGCTCAGTAATAACCTGATAGCGCTACCTTTCTTCCAATCATTTAACGCGGGATGATTAGCTTGTATGGCTACCTAAAGAGAGTTGACAGCCTTCTAGCAGCATCCTAGATTGAAAGTAAAGATGTAAACTTTACTTAAGAGTCTATGTAAATAAAAAGGACCTGTACTCTCAAAACCTATGGACTATGTATTTAGGCAGAACCGATTTCATTATTGGCGTTGCTATTACGATTGCGGATTTTAGCAGTTAGTTTCAGTAGCCCTACTTATATTTAATTTCTTCTGTTTATATTGTGGTTACATTGATATATTTCGCTGCTGTGCTCAAGTCATGAGTTAGAAAACCGTTATCTAGAAAAACTAACGCTTTATTTTCAAGTGTTGCATTATCTACAAATATGAAATTACGCGAGGAAGATTGTTCTGCTTTTGGTCGGCTTGTCTTACAGTATCTTAAAGATAATCCGCAAATTAGTATGAGTGAGCTTGCTAGACAGGTTAAACTCTCTCATGCAGGGTTAAGTTGGATTTGTCTCAAGCGAAGTAGCCCCAACGAAGAGACGGCAGGGCGTGTTGCTCAGGTAATTGGAGCAGACTTTAATAAGATTGCTCGTCTTGTCCATGAGAATAAATTAGAGAAGTTAGCAAGTCTTAGCAACTTGAACTATGTTGCAAAACTCGATAAAAAATGGGTGTCTAGACCGATTCCTGTAGAAGATGCGATCGCAGGATTAAATGCTGTGTTTCATGCGTACCATTATGTTGTTAGAAATGTTCCTGAAGTGGAAAAACCGACTGATTTTCAAATATATAAGGAGTCATATGAAATTGTTAGTGGACAATTTGTAAATAACGGTAAAAGGTTTGTAAAAACAAAGTCTCAGGATCGGCTTTAAAGGAATTGAGTTAGAAGATTTCATACTAATTTCATAATTGTGTGAGAAGCGTACGACCAGTGGCTTGCCATGAGTCTTCATTTTTAGTTGTCCTCTCTTTTACCAACCGCTTGTGATGAACGATTCACCTCAGTCTTCTCGCTTTCGCGGGACAGTTAAACGTGTTGAAAAAATGTCGATACTTTATGCTTCCAGGACTCTCTTTGGTCTAATGCTGCTAAGGGAGTTGCGTGAAAATAAAACACCAGTGAAATGCATTGACTTTTCAGCCCCCTAAATCCCCCATTCTGGGGGACTTCCGAACCTTTCAAAGTCCCCCAGAATGGGGGATTTAGGGGGCGGTTCAGAGCGTTATTTAGCTGATCTACGCCTTGCCCAACGCAACTATCAACAACAGCAGAAAATTGCGATCGCCGACATTAATCAAGCCCGTGTAGCTCTAAAATTCGCCCAAGAAAAATACGATCGAGATCAGCAGCTAACCACAGAAGGAGCGATTCCCAAACGACAATTTTTAGAATCAGAATCTCGACTACACTAGAGTTTATCGGAAATTAGGATTGTAGAATAGGACAAGCAGTGTTGTCTATTAGCCTCCAAGGTAGCCAAATGAAAATGAGCTACCAATAGCTAAAGAATAATACTTATCGGTTTTAGGTGATGAAGAACAGCTTTATCGCCTATTAATGAATCTAGTTACAAACGCTATTCAGTATACGCCAGCTAACGGTCAGGTAATAGTCATGCTTGATAGAAATGATCAGCAGGCACTAATTCACGTTCAAGATAATGGAATTGGGATCACTACTGCTGATCAAAACCAAATTTTTGAGCGTTTCTACCGCGTTGATTGCGATCGCTCTCGCCAGACTGGAGGAGCAGGGCTAGGGCTAGCAATCGCTCAGGCGATCGCCCAGGCACATCAGGGTAGCATCCAAGTTCAAAGTAGTTTAGGGGAAGGCAGCAGGTTTACAGTACAGTTACCGCTGATTACTATTGCCATTTGGCGACAAGATTCAGCACAGCGCCGATAGGACTCAGCGCAACGCTTGCAGCGTCGGGTACAGTCTTTTGACGACCTTTGGCTTCTGTCTTTAGAGGGATAAACCAAATTGTTAAAATCGCTTATCCTACCCAAAGATTTCAAGGATTATCAGTAAATTTAGGAGGTAATCGACTTCTTAGAAGAGCTATTCAGCTCCGTTTTTTGCATTGTATTCCCGCTATTAGAGTTAAATTTAGTATTTTTTGTAAAGGCATTCCTCCTATGTATCTACCACTGTGGCCCGGCAATGTTTACCCTTTAGGTTCTTACTGGGATGGGAAAGGAACAAACTTTGCTTTGTCCTCTGAAAACGCAACGGGTGTCGAATTATGCTTGTTCGATCGCAATGATCAAGAAACTCGCTTGTCTTTAACAGAGGTTAGTAATTTCATATGGCATGGTTATTTGCCAGGTGTGGGGCCAGGGCAGCGCTATGGATATCGAGTGCATGGTCCCTACGAGCCCCAGAGAGGACTTCGCTTCAATCCTCATAAGCTCTTAATTGATCCCTATGCCAAGGCGTTAGATGGAGATGTAGGTAACGGTCCTGAAATCTTTGGGTATGACTGGAACAGCCCTGACCAAGATTTATCTTTCTCAGAGCTAGACAGTGCTTCGCGAGTGCCCAAAGCAGTTGTGGTCGATCAGTCGTTTGATTGGCAAGGCGATACTCTTTTGCGAACCCCTTGGCATGAAACCATTATTTATGAGGTGCATGTCAAGGGATTTACTAAGCTCCATCCCGATATTCCTGAAGAATTGCGGGGAACTTATGCCGGAATGAGCCATCCAGCTGCGATCGAACATTTACAACAGTTGGGCATTACCGCTATTGAACTGATCCCGATTCATCATTTCTTAGCCTATCCAGGACATTTAGCTGATAAAGGACTGAAGAATTATTGGGGCTATGATTCCATTAACTACTTTGCACCTCACGCGGCATACAGCGCAAGTGGTACAGGTGGACAGCAAGTAACAGAATTTAAGGAAATGGTCAAGGCGCTACATCATGCTGGCATTGAAGTGATTCTTGATGTGGTTTATAACCATACGGGCGAAGGAAATCAGTTGGGTCCTACCCTTTCCTTTCGAGGAATTGATAATTCTAATTACTACCGGGTTGTAGAGGGGAACGAGCGCTATTACATGGACTTTACAGGCTGTGGTAATTCTCTTTGTATGCGCCATCCTCAAGTATTAAAGCTTATTACTGACAGTTTGCGCTATTGGGTAACCGAGATGCATGTTGACGGCTTCCGCTTTGATTTAGCTTCTGCGTTAGCGCGTGAGCTATATGAAGTTAATAGCTTGGCTGCATTCTTCAACATCATTCATCAAGATCCGGTGCTTGCAGGGGTGAAGTTAATCGCTGAGCCGTGGGATGTGGGAGAGGGCGGCTACCAGGTCGGTAATTTTCCGGTACTTTGGTCGGAGTGGAATGGCAGATACCGTGATACTGTCCGAGATTTTTGGCGGGGTGAAGATGAGACATTGGGGGAGTTTGCTTATCGCTTCACGGGTAGTCCCGACTTATATTTTCAGCAGAATGGACGACGTCCCAATGCAAGCATTAACTTTATTACGGCTCATGACGGTTTTACGTTAAATGATTTAGTGAGTTATAACGAAAAACGCAATGAGGCGAATGGTGAAAATAGTCAGGATGGAGAAAGCCATAATCGTTCTTGGAACTGTGGAGTAGAAGGTGTAACGGATGATCCAGAAGTGTTGCAGCTACGGGAACGTCAACGGCGAAATTTGTTGGTTACGCTGATGTTATCTCAGGGCGTACCAATGCTGCTAGGTGGCGATGAGTTAGGACGATCGCAGATGGGTAACAATAATGGTTACTGTCAAGACAATCCGCTTTCCTGGTTTGATTGGGACTTAGTTAAAGGAAACGAAGATTTAGTTAACTTCTGCCGTGAACTAATTTATTTCCGCCGGGGGCATCCGGTCTTTCGTCGCCGCAAGTGGTTTCAAGGTCAGCCCATTCGAGGGGTGCCTGATATTGGGTGGTATGATCCAGACGGGACAGAGCATACAGAAGAAGAATGGCAAAAAGGTTACCCTAAAATTATTGGAGTTTTCTTGAATGGAGAAGGAATTCCTAGCCCTGGTGCCCAAGGGCAAAAAGTTCGGGATGACAGTTTTCTAATCCTCTTTAATGCCTATTGGGAAATGGTTGAGTTTATCTTACCGATGGCAATGCCCCACGTCCGATGGCAAATGACTGTTGATACTAAAGAGCCTCGCTTTATTCAAGAGGAACGGATTTTCACTGCTGACCAATCGGTGCCTTTAATCGATCGCTCTATGGTTGTCCTGTGTCTATTAACTTAAGCAAGTTAGGCGATCGCTCCAGTATTAATTGGTTAACCAATTACCTTTGATAACCAGACCTGAGCATTGCTATTCATTCATCATTTGGAGATTGTTTACTATGCAAGTTGGCGCTAAGTATTTGGGCAATAATCAGTGTAAATTTACAGTCTGGGGTCCTAAGTTAGATTTTGTGGCTGTGCAGTTGGTTTCGCAAAACGATCGATTGATCCAGATGGAGCAGCAAGATAACGGCTATTGGCAAGCGATCGTCTCAGATGTTCCACCCGGAACTTGCTACTTTTATCAACTCAATGGTGGTGAATGCAGACCTGATCCAGCCTCCCATTTTCAACCAAGAGGAGTTCATGGTGCTTCTCAAGTCATCGATCATCAATTTAGCTGGACAGATCAGCATTGGCACGGCGTGCCCCTTGAATCCCTGGTTATTTACGAGCTCCACGTAGGCACTTTTACGCCTGAAGGCACTTTTGAGGCGATCATTCCTCGGTTAAAAGACCTGCGCGAACTGGGTATTACGGCGATCGAATTAATGCCGATCGCACAGTTCCCAGGCAGTCATCCTCCGCAAGAGCAAGATCAGGGACATGACTATCGCAATTGGGGCTACGACGGAACTTACATTTATGGGGTGCAGAACTCCTATGGTGAGCCTGCAAGTTTGAAGAAGTTAGTTAATGCCTGTCATCAAGAAGGAATTTCCATAATTTTAGATGTTGTCTACAATCACTTTGGACCTGAAGGTACTTACGTTCATCAATATGGATCTTACTTCACCGAAGCTTACCAAACCCTTTGGGGCAGTGCACTTAACTTTGACCATCAACATAGCGCTAATGTCCGCAACTTCTTTATTCAAAATGCACTGTATTGGATGCGAACCTATCACATTGATGCGCTGCGCCTAGACGCTGTTCATGCAATTTATGACTTAGGGGCATACCACCTTTTAGAAGAGCTCTCAGACCGAGTTGTAGAACTCTCAGATGAACTAGGGCGAAAACTATATTTGATCGCAGAAAGTGATCTGAATGATCCTAAAATTATCCGTTCGAGTGATAAGGGAGGTTATGGGCTTGATGCTCAGTGGAGCGACGATTTTCACCATGCCCTCCATGCGCTACTCACAGGCGATCGCATTGGCTATTATCAAGACTTTGGTCAGTGCCAACAGTTGGCTAAAGCATTTCAACAAGCCTTTGTGTACGACTGGCAGTATGCACCGCATCGTCAGCGTTTCCATGGTAGAACCCCTAAAGGCTGTACGCCTTCTCAGTTTGTGGTCTGCATCCAGAACCATGACCAGGTTGGCAACCAGTTGAAGGGCGATCGCTTATCTCAGATTATTTCCTTTGAAGCTTTGAAGCTAGCAGCGGGCGCAGTTTTATTATCTCCTTTTATCCCGATGTTATTTATGGGCGAAGAATACGCCGAGGATGCGCCCTTTACCTACTTTGTAAGCCATTCTGACCCTGAGTTAATTCAAGCAGTTCGACAAGGACGCAAACAAGAGTTTGAAGCGTTCCATTACGACGGTGAACCTCCAGATCCAGAGGCAGTTGAAACATTCCTGATGTGTAAGCTGAATTGGGATAAACGTAAAGAGGGCAAGCACCAAGTCTTATGGTCGTTTCATCAACATTTAATTCGCCTTCGCAACACTCTACCGTCGCTACTTCGGCAGGATTTTCAATCAATTCAAGTTGGCAGCGATGAAGATAAACAGGTTGTTTGGTGGCGGCGCTGGAATGAAGATCACCAAGTTTTCTGTTTAATGAACTTTAACACTACCACAGTAACCTTTGAATCAGATGTAAGCTCATTTGCGGGACATAAAATTCTAGACTCTGCACTAGAACAATGGATGGGTTCTGGCTCTGCTGCCCCAGAAGCATTGCATCCTGAACAGCTTATTACTTTATCGCCTCAGAGCTTTGTACTATACCAGTCCAATAGCGTTGCCTGATACGGTAAGTGCTATTGAAGGACTTAAACTTGCTTTGGTTAATGCAATAAACTTTACTTCTCTACCATTACATCTTGAGCACTACTAAAAACATTCTTCATGTTGTGATCTTAGATAGGTTAATGCGATTTTGCAAGAACCGCCAAAAGCATACTAGAGAACCAGCGTGAATCAATTAAATAACGAAAGTGCGGAAAGGTTAAATAATCGGGGCAGCCGTGAGATCAACCGCGCGATCGCAGTTTTCAGGCATACCCTTAACTGCTGAAGAACGTGAACCTTATAGACCGCGATCGGCGATTGAACTAGAAAGAGAATGAGATTCTGAATCAAACCATTCATCAAGTAGAACAGGCGCTGGGCGATCAAGGACAAGTTTTAGTACAGGTTTCTGGTATTGAACCCATCCTATGTCGAAGAGCGCAATCAACAACAAACATGGATTGATTGGCGATTTACAACAGATGAGGCGCGAGTCAAATTGAAACGACTTTACCCATTAATTAATACTTGACAGACCACTAGATAACATTGCAGAGATTGATCCTTCTAACTACTCTATTCGTCATTATTCTCAGCGGTTAGCAAAAACTTTAGAGACATGGTTTAGTCGCTAAAAATTTAGTGGTAAGGGTCTACATCTTTGCTTTTAAACTCAGTAATCGCTTAGAACCAGTATCATGCCAACATCAAGATATTTACTTTTTGATTAACCAGCATGTCTCTTTAATTAACCAGCATATAAGAGCACAGTTGATTTCACTTTAGAGAAAGAGAAAAGGATGGTGAGTGATACTTAATGTCTAAAGTCGGTAACTATTTGGATTATTGCTTAGAGGTAGAAGTTTCAGCAGGCTGGGGCGATCGCGCTTTGATCGGTTGAGCCGGATTACCTGCATAAATCATCATCGGTTTAAGAGATTGACTAGTAACGCTACCCAGACCTAGTACCGATCCTTTACCGATAGTTACACCAGGACCAACCACACATTGAGCCGCCAACCAGCTACTTTCTTCAACGTGTATTGGCGCAGTCAAAAGTTTGAAATGAGGATGATTCCAATCATGATTTCCCGTGCAAAGGTAAACCCCTTGAGACAGGCAAACGTGGCTTTCGATCGTGATCATTGCAAGGTTATCAATCCAAACGTTTTCGCCAATCCAAACATAATCGCCCACTTGCAACCGCCAAGGAAACTTAATGCGAACGTTAGGTTTAATGCGAACACCTTGACCAATTTGACTACCGAAACAGCGAAGAATTTGCACTTTAACGGCAGACATTGGTAACCAGTTTGTTTCAACCAAAGGTGACCCAATGAAGTACCATAGCAATTGCTTCCAGTAAGGGGCACCTGGAGTATAGGAATCAAGCGTATATTGGTCGAGGCGCATGGCAAATCTATTTCTGGAGTTCTGCTTCAATTAATCGAATGCTTAATACGAGTTCTGCGAGAACGCGCTGAAAGGCGTAGTACCAACCGTACCAACCATCAAGAATTCCACCTTTAAGAATGAGACAGTCGCTGCCCTAACGCCGATCCTTAGATGAGGATGACGAAAGGTGCTAAAACTGGCGCTGCTAGAATCGCAGTATGAAAATCTGGCGCACTAGACCTCTTGACATGGCTAGTTTATTGAAAAAAGAATAGTGTTAAAGCCCTTATGAACTCCTTATGTTTAAACTCAATAATTCAAGGATCCAACGCAGCAAAAAGAACTTTAGCTTTTTTCTTTCACCAATAAACCAATCCTGCTTCCTTATCCAGCAGTTATTGAGAATTTAAACTGTGTCGTCGTGATACGCTCATCAAGATTAGCGCTGCCTCTGGCGAATCAGGATTCACGCCGCACAGCCGCTGGGCAAAGCGGATATTCCAATCGGCTTTGCCCAGATCTCCCTCAAGTATAGATGCCCCGACGGTGCGATTGTGTGGATAAACTTGTACGTCGAAGCCAAGTGGCTCTAGAATTCGGTGGTAAAAATCACGAGTGACACCATCTCCAGGGCGGTGGTGCGTCTCAGAAGTAGTGCTCCAATACTGTTCCTCTGCGGTTGCGTGCCCACCTCGTCGAATGAGTTGATAGAAGGGGAGGCGCAACTTCCAGATCAGTTTAGCGATCGGGTTATTGTTCCACATCGATCGCTGCACGTCGTGATCAGTCAGCAGTAGCCCACCCGGACGGATAATCCGAGCGGCTTCATGCAGAACACTCTCCATGTCGTCGCTGTGGTGTATTGTGGCATTGAGTATCACCACATCGGCAAAACCAGATACAAAAGGAAGTCTTTGTGCATCTGCCAGAACAGTCTCATACCCTAGCTCTTGAGCAATTTCTAGTGCACCTTCAGAAAAGTCTACGCCGATTATCAGGCTGGGTATACCACAGCAATCACGTAATGCCCGATACATATTTCCCGGTCCGCAGCCAATATCCACCACGATTTTGCTTTGCCAACTGCCAATCACCGCTTGCCAGCGTGCTTTTAAGTCTTCATCTTGATGGCAAGCTTCCAGATAGTCTCGTCCCCACTCTGGATGTCCAAAATAGTAGGCATTGGCTTGGGCAGATAAACTAAGAAGTTCAACAGGAAAGGTCAGGATATTATTTTTCCACTTGCCTCGTGTATCAGTCGTAATATACTCTGCAAGTGCTTGAGATGATTTCATTATTCCTTCTGAGGTTATTTAGTTCTAAATTTGGGCAACGAATCTACCTTTCAAGTCGCTATTGATTATGCGGGTTGGCAATTGAGGATTGATTGATACACTTCGATCATTCGGATTGCGATTTTGTCCCAGGTATAGTTTTCTATAATGAGTTGCTGGGCGCGATCGCCCATGGCTTTGGCTTCGTCGGGATATTTGAGGCAGTGGATGAGGGCGTCGGTGATCGCATCTGCGCTAATATCAACAACATGAGCAGCATGAGCAATTAAAGCTTCAGGAAAATTACAACTTGTTGTAATAACACAAGGTAATCCTGATGCCATAGCTTCTAAAACTGATACACTGAATCCTTCTGAATAAGAAGGTGCAACATATAAGTCGGCAGCTGCAAGTGCACCTGATTTTAGCGAGCCTGTAATCATGCCTGTTACGGTAGTTGCATCCAAGCATCCTACCTGCGTAAAGTATTTTTCGACTGTGGGCAGAAAACCTATGCTATCTGGACCTGCGATAACTAAGTGAGTTAGAGGAAACAGAGCATGGACTTTAGCAAAGGCAGGCGCGAGTAGGTCTAGTCCTTTTTTAGGATCAAGGCGACCTAGGAAAAGGATAAGTATTTTATTACGGGTGCGAGGAAAATGTTGGTAGAACGTTTCTGGATTAGACGAATGCTCAAAATCTCGACGACAAATACCGTTGGGGACTACAACAGCATGGTTAAATCCGAGTGCCTTAAGCTGATTGGATTCCGCAATTGTGAGCGCTTGAACCGCAACAGCACTATTTAGAGTTGAGTTCTCCAAAAATTGATAGTAGATTCTTTTCTTCCAAGCTTTGTAGCCTAATGCCCAAGGCTCTAGCATCCCATGAGGTGTCGCTAGATATGGAACATTACGAAACTGACAGACTTTCTGAGCCGCTGATATTAAAGGTGCAAAAATGGCATGAGTATGCACTAGATCATATTCTGCTACATGTTTAAACAACCAATAGATTAGAGAAGGGCTAACAATAAAATCATTTATATTCCAGCTTGCGAAATATCGAACTCGATATCCAGAGCAATAAATCCAAGTATCTAAAGGAACGTCTAAGGTGTTAGAGTCATTTGCATGGGTTGTAATAAGATCTACAGAGACATTGAGTGCACCAAGCTCTTTTACGATCTCGGTTACGACTGTGGCAACTCCGCCGTAAATCGAACTAACATACGGCGTGATGACTAAAATTTTCATGAGTAGCGTCTCAAAGGGCTAGGTACGATTTATGGCATGACGAACTGCTCTGATTAGACCTTGGGCAAGGTAGTCAGGCGAAAATTTTTGAATATGGCTTAAAGAAGCTTGACCAAATTTAGTAAGATCTAATTCTCCTGAACTCATCTTCAGCATGAGTTCAGCTAGTGCTTTAGGATGTTCTGGGTCAAAGCCAAAACCATTAACTCCTTCAATCACTAAATCCTCAAAGCATCCACAGCGGTTAGAGACCAAGACGGGTAGCCCTGCTGCCATTGCTTCATTGACAACAAGTCCCCATTGCTCATGGGTGCTGGCATGGATGAAACAACCTGCATGGGCAAAGTAAGGCAACTGCTCGTTTTGCTGAAGAAAACCAGGTAGGTGTATACAGCTTGCTAAACCCAGATCTTGAATTTGCTTTTCAAGCAGCGATCGCAACTCTCCATCGCCACACAACACTAAATCCCACGATTTATCTCCTGCCATTTGGCGATAGGTAGCGTAGGCACTGATAATTGATGGAAGATTTTTTTTGTGGACAAACCGATTAATCGTCAGAAAATAAGGCTTTTGTAGGGGTTTTAGGAGAGTGCGAATATGGCTGGGATGAAAGGTTCCGTTGCCTACCACGTTATATCCGAGGAAGATTGATTCATCATCCATGCCTAGTTGTATGAGGTAGCGTTTCTGTGGCTGCCCACCGACTAGTGCTGCCTGATATTGGCTAATGAGTAATCGCTTCAGGTTCTCTTTCCAGGATGAACGAACGAAATCGGCTTCAGTTGTTTCAGAAAAGAGAATTGTAGGTTTGTGGAGCCAGCGACACCACAGAAGTGCAGCCAGCATCGCAGGGCGTGCGTAGCCAGAAATGGCAATGACATCCGGCTGAACCTGATTTAGCAGTTGATGAAGAGACTTTACCAGGGTTAAAAATGAAACCTGTTCGATCCGTCGATCAGGCAGAACCGCGTAGATAGGGAAGGGCAAGCTGGAAATTTCGGTTTGCCATGGATATTCGGTTTCGCTACGGGCTAGTTCAATGCCACAAACTTGCCACTGATGGATCTGCACTGCGTTAAAAAATCCTTCAATTCGTGCCAGATGATAAGGACCATAGTTAGAGAAAAGTAGCGCGACTTTTAAGCTCAAAAGTTGTCTCCATAGTGAGGAAAAATCATTTGATCAGGCTGTGTTCTCACTCTAGAAAAGTAGGCAGTTACCCCTACAAAGAAAACTTGAAAGATGACTTCTTGGCAGAACCTGCCAATTCCATGAGTAATGCCAATCATGGCAGAACTAATGAGTCCCATATAAAGCAAAGCGCTGACTGTACTTTGTTGATAAACCGCCGAAATCCAGAGATGCTTGAATAGATAGGCGATCAGTGCTAATAATAAACAACCGAAATAGTAAAACTCAACAAACGTATCTCCAATAGCGGTGACTGTGGCTCCAGACGGAGATGTGTATCCATAGAGAGAGCCCAGATCATAATTTGTCAGTCTAAATTGCAGGCTGGCTTTAAAGCCATATCCTACAATCTGTCCTGGAACATACTGAAAAACGATCGCATCCCAGAAGCCAGTGCCATAGCCAAATTGATTAGTTTTTACCGCAGCATCCATCATCAGTGCGGCATTGCGTAATTCTAAGATATCTCCCTCCAATAAGGAGTCAAAGCTTTGTTGCGCAGACGAAAATAGCGCTTGCCAATCTCCACTAAATACCAGTTCCCAAAAACCGCCTCTCAAGTCACCAAACAACGGAATTAGGTATAGCCCTCCAATCGTTGCAAGAATGAAACACCAACGGGGTGGAAGATATCGTAAAACGAACCAGAACGAGAAGCCAATTACGACTAGAAAAGCGATAGTAGGCTGGCGACGACCACTCAGGATGATGGCTTGTAAAACAGGCAGAGAGGCAAGTACTGTGAAAACTAGATTTTTAAGTTTCGGGTACTTCAGGGTTTGAATCAGAAAGATGCCGAACGCAATATAAATAACGTTACTGAAGAAGAAGAGAATGGTGGCAGGGCCCTGCCAAGTTCCTAGGCTAGTTGTTTGTATCGTGATCCTAGTCAGAAGAAAGATAGAGAAATAGGCGATCGCCAACAAAACGATACCTGCTCTGAAAAGCTTCTGCTCGTCCAAATTAATGTTGAGTTTTGTAAGAAACCAGGGGGTTGGTCTGAATTGATAGCCAATCCAGCACATTGCTGCGCAGAGGATGGTCATGAGTAACACCCTTGATAATGCTTCTGGAGTGACTACGGTTGGAGTATCACGCAAGGCGATCGCTTGAGGTAAAATAAATGAAACAAAGATTGCCCCCATAAAAAAGGGAAATTGATAAGTGCGCTCTGGACGAATCAGCCCCCAGCCTAATAGTCCAATACAAGTTAGATTCAGCAGATCCAGGTAGAGTTGATGATCCATAGGTTAGGTCTGAGTATGAGCCATCAGCTTTTGATAAAGTCTGGCAAGTTTTTCAGAGTTATGCATCCACTGATGATGACGTTCTAGTAGAGATTGAGCATTGAATCGGTGAATCCGCTGTTGCTCCGATGAATAAACTGCTTCATGAATGGTTGCTGCCATCGCCCTTAAATCTCTTTTCGGCAGTACATAGCCTGTATCCGGATTCAGAATTTCCCTCACACCGCCTTCACAAGCAAAACCTATGACCGGAACCTGGCAAGCCATTGCTTCTGCAACCACTAGCCCAAAAGGTTCCCAGTGAGAGGTGAGACAAAACGAATCTATCGCATGATAAGCACTTGTGGTTTGTTCAAGCACACCTGTGAAGATTACGCGATTCTCAACTCCTAATGCTGTAGCTAGTTCCCTTAAGGATGCGGCATCCGGACCATCACCTACGACAAGTCCCCAAAAATTGGTGGGTAAAAGGCTGATGACTCTTAGAAAATCATCGGTGCCTTTCATAGCAGAATGAAGTCGTCCAACGAAACCGACTACAAACACGTTGTTGGGTAAGCTAAACTGCTGGCGAGAATAAAGTCGATCTTCTACACTAGCGGGGTAGAATCGATCGCTATCTACCCCGTTATACAAAACACAAGTTTTCTCAGAGTTGTATCCACCCCATTCAATCTGACTTTTGCACGTATCCTCCGTAATGCATATGAGAAGATCAGTGGATTTTTGTTGTACCCAACTTGCTAAAGAACTGCGTGACATCTGCGAACCAGGACGATTTGCACCCAAATGAGCATGGACAACCTTCAGAATACCAGGATGAATGAATGTCAACAGATGAGACCAGAGTAACCCATCATGATGATGCAGAATGTGTGGTTGAAATTGCTGAATAAATGCTCGTAACCGTCCCATTTTAAGAACATCGCGGGAGTCCTGGAGACCCAGATAGTGAGCGCGTTGAGTGCTTTTGCCTTGCAGAGAATCGCTCAATTCTGTTTGAAAAGGACCAGGTTCGCCGTAGAGAAACAGGCAGTGAGCATCTACTTCGTGAGCAGGTAGGCGCTTAACGTATTCAACGGCTACACGCGCTGCACCTCCCGTTGCAATATCATCTCGTTGACAAATATGGAGTACTTTTAGAGGATCTGGGGCGAGAGCCATCCGTTGCTCTCTAAGATCTGGTAAAGTTTTTCGGCTTGCTGTTCCCATGTGTTGGCTTTGGCTATTTCTAATCGGCTTTTGGAGTTCCAAGTAGGGTTGTTGAGTGCAAAGCGAATTTTCTCGCTATAGTCAGTAGGATCTTGAGCAATTAGCAAAACATCACTCCACCGATTTACTTCTGGCACAACATTGTTTGCAACAATAGGACGGGAAGTACCCATATAATCCCAAAGCTTAGTAGGGCAGGCATTGAGATTAAAATTGCAGTCGGAATAAAGCATCAACAAAACATCAAATGACTGGAGGTATTCACCTAAACGGTTATGTTCCACGGTTCCAATAAAATGAACGTTGGGAAGTTTTCGCACTCGTTCAACTTCCTTCCACCATTGGGTAGAGCCTTCGTTGGGTTCTGGTGCTTTTCCACCCAACAGGAACGTAACCTCCGGGGTACATTCTGCAACTTGTGCAAGGTAGTAGAAGTCAAATCGGTAGTTTAGTGTGCCAATATAGCCAGCGATCGGTCGAGGATAGGAGTTTAGCTCTGAAGGCAGTGACTGAGTCTGGACTAGGGGTTGCTCAACCATAAAATCGGGGGAGCAACCATGGGGGATATGAATAATGCGATTAGTTTGACTGGGGCAGACTTGTTGCAAATGTTGGGCACGATGGTGGGCAACACAAAGCGTCAGGTCAGCTTGAGCTATAGCTTGTAATTCTACCTGTACTGTTTGTGTTTCACGCTTTGCCCAGTAATCTCGATAGTCATCAATACTGTAGTAAACTGATGGCGATCTGAGAGCTTTTGCTAATGACGTGTAATAGGGAAAGTTGAAGATGAAGACTAGCGGATTTCCCCCTTGAAATTGTCGAATATGATGAATCAAAAATCTTTGTGTTAATAACCAGTAGTGAAACAGCCAACCTGGAGGACAGCAAATACGTTGCTCCCAAACACCTGATGAAATAGGCTGTGGTTTCCAATCGGTACTATAGTGCCCATAGCGTTGCTTAAATGCGCGAAAATCTACTGGACGTAGAAGTAGAACATCAGCAAAGTCATGACAGGCAGAAAAGAGTTGCTCTGTCCAATAGAAGTTTGCATCTAGAACAACAAGTTTTGGTTTCATTTAATACAAACCCTTGTCATACATAAATTTTGTCAATTGCGCTTAGAGCTTGGGCTGTTTTTTTTGACTTGCTGAGAGACATATTGCAGCCTTGCTAAAATTTTGCAAAAGAAATATTTGACTTCAAAAAGCGATCGCTCCCAAGTCGGAATTTGCTGCTGATACTGCTTCATCAATTGCTGTATACGCAAGGCATTATGTCCGTTAGCACAATCAATAAAAGTTTTTGTGCCTGAAATTAAGCGATAATTTCCCCAAACTTGATCAACATATTCTAAGTGGGCGACTTGAACCGCTCGGAATAAAAAATCAACGTCCATTGAATAATGGTCATCTACTAGGTAACAGCCGATTTTCTCGTGCAAAGATCGATGATAAAAATAAGCCGAAGGGTTAAGCGGGAAGGGGTTAATATTTTGCCCAAGCAATAAATCAGTAAGCTTCAAATGTTTGGGGCGGTTGATGCCCATTAACTGTTCTGCATCGTCCCAGACATGACAGTTTCCCACAAGTAGCGTAGGTTCGGGTAAGGTTTGGAATAGCTTTAGAACCTGATTTAAGACATTTGGCTCATAGTAATCATCCACGTTCAACATTGCGATTATTTCGCCTTTAGCAAGGTTAATTCCTTTGTTCATTGCATCGGATTGTCCCTGATCTTTTTCTGAAATCCAACGGATGTGGGAATATTGGGCAGCATAGCGCTGAATAATTTCTACAGTGCGATCGCTTGATCCCCCATCAATAATGAGGTGCTCAATATCCAGACAAGCTTGATCGAGCACTACATGAATGCATGATTCGATAAAGCGATCGCCGTTATATACAGGAGTAATCACACTAATCATAGTTCACCAATGTAAGAGCAGCCTTGCAAATCGTCAGTTGAGCTCAAGAAGATAGGACTAATCCAACTGCTGAAGTCTATAGATATGGGAACAGGGAAAACGCAGGCGACAACTGGTCTTACATTAAGAAACCGTAATTAAGTAGCATCCTAGTCAGCCTGGAATAATCGTAATACCCCATAATTAAAGTTTCAAACTTTTGTCAGCAAAAAACCTTAAAGATTCTTTGCTAACAAGGGTTTGGAGGATTCGGTTTTCATGCAGACAAAGTATTCGTGAGAGAGCGGAGATTGATATACTTAGGAAGGTTCTGAACAACTGATACTGATATGGTCTATCTCCGATATCATTTGAGGCTCAAAAAAGTTTTCTGTATCCCTAATATTTTGTTGATCTTTTGTGCTAAACAAGAGCGTTTCGATCATAAGTTTATAATTATCAACATCGATATTGATTGCTTTTTGGAAACCTGATCGTTGCCTAGCCTTTCGCAGAAAATGTGCAGCTAAGAAGAACGGAAAGCTCAGTACTAAAGATGTTAACATTTTGCTTGAAATAGCAATTTTGAGCCATTTGATCAATAGTTGAAAAAAATCATCATCTGAGACAATTCCCATTCTGAGAAGTCTCCAAAAGATTTGATGTCGCAAAAATATCTGTTGGATAATTGGAAGATTTAAGCGTTCTCGGTAAGGATTATCTTTTGAAGTCATCCAAATAACATCTTTAATTTGTAGAGAATCTGCGTTTAGAAAAAACTTCTGAGTCACTTGATCTGGGTGTAAGCGCATTGCACAAACCACACTGTCAGTTGCAACAACTGGATATTTAAAGGATAGGGCGACATAGAGCTCCCAATCCCCGATACCAGAAAGTGTCGTATTAAATCCTCCAATCTTATGAAAAATGCCTGTACGGTACATACAAGCGCTTGGAAAGAAGCAGTTAAAGTTCTCTAACTTCGCCCACTGGCTGCTGCTTCTAGAAGCTGGAATATAAGGAGCGAGTGTTTTATAGATCGCAATTTCTTTTTTATCAGAAACCTCCTCAAATTCGATGTAACTTCCAAGACATATACTTGATTCAGGCATCTCTTCAAGTGCTTTTATCTGTAGTTCTAATGCATCAGGAAACAGTAAATCATCGCTATACAGAAATTTCATGAAATCTGTTTGGCACAAAGATGCTCCCCGCATAGCATTTTGAAATTGACCAAGATTTTCATCAAAACGATGATATGCAATGTTCAGGCTTGGAAACTGTTCTACAACCTCTTGTAAATTTTCACTTGATGCATCATCTGCAACAATAACTGTGAAGTTCTTATACGTCTGCCAATGCAAAGAGTTTAATGCTTGCACTAACATCCTAGAACGATTATAAATCGGGATAATGACTGTTAATTTCATTAATTTTTAGATTGTGAATAAAGTTAGATTACTCAAATGAGCAAAGATTTGAGTAGACTGGCTGAACTCAAACACAGCTTTTCTCGTACCTGCAAAACATTGTTGGTCAGTGTCATGGCAAGCTAAAATAGCCCCTTTTACAAGCAGTGGATACCATGCTGCAATATCGAACGCAGTATTAACATAATCATGCAATGCATCAATAAAAATCATGCTGATAGGCGGATACTGCCAAGCCATCGCTGCCGATCCTGATACTGTCCGCTCATGAATTACATTTTTTAAATCGGTAGTTCTAGCCTTAAAGAAAAGTAAATCTTCTTCAAAACCGCCATAGCCAATGTAAGGATCAACAGCAATTACTTGGCGTTGAGTAGATTGGGCTAGCAGTTGAGTAGTAACTCCTCGACATGAACCAACCTCAACTACAACAGTATCTGTAAGATGCTCGGTAGCTGCTAACGCAGCCAACAAATATTGAGCCTGAATGGGTGTAACCGCTGTATCCGAGTAATTTAAATCAGGAATGGATGGTAAGGCGGAAAGAAACTTTTCAGACAATTTATATTTTTCAAAGTTCCACTGAGCCTCTTTTTCAAGAAATCGAGCT
Organism: Timaviella obliquedivisa GSE-PSE-MK23-08B; assembly: GCA_019358855.1. Lineage (NCBI taxonomy): Bacteria > Bacillati > Cyanobacteriota > Cyanophyceae > Oculatellales > Oculatellaceae > Timaviella > Timaviella obliquedivisa. The sequence continues at coordinate 34,059 of JAHHII010000017.1, forward strand.
TGAATTGTGAACCCAAGCCGCTTTGGATGAAACTTGGAATATTTTTTGATAGAAAATGGATCGGTTTTCATAAGAATAAAGGCTCCAAGAAGTTCTAGACAGTTTGTAGAATTGATAACAATCGTTCGCTATATCGATTCCATGTGTAATTCTGGGCGCGTGCTCTAGCGGCGATTGCCATCCGCGCGCGCAGTTCCCGATCTTCAACTAACTCCTGAATCCGACTTGCAAGCGTTCCTGACTCCTGTTCCGACACAATAAAGCCTTCAACACCATCCCGAACAACAGAACCCGCAGCTTTTGTTGTAATTACGGGTACTCCAGCAGCAAGTGCCTCATAAACCACTTCAGCAGAGCCTTCGGCTAGACTAGGCAACACAAAAATGTCGGCTTGCGCATATTCATGTTGAATTTCGGTGCGAGGCACTCGCCCTAAAAAAGTGAGATGATTCGTTATAGAGTGGTGGCGAACTGTGTCAGATACCCCACCAGCAACTCGAAACTCATATCCTAAGGGATGCAGGGTTTGTGCTGCCATTCCTAAAAGATGAATACCCTTTCGCAAATCGGCAGTGCCTACAAATAGAATACGCTTGTGAACAGGCGTATTCTGCAGTCGAAACCAAGAGTCTCCCACAGCATACGGAACTAAAGCACAGCGTTCGGAGGAAATACCAGACTCTTTCATGCCTTCACATACAAATTCTGAAGGTACGATAAAACGATCGGTGTATTGACAAAGTGCTTGAAACCCCTCGTAGTCCCCCTCAATTACTTTGGATGGCAACATCGGTTCTAAGCCAGGGAATTGTTCTCGTTGCTGTTGCACAATTGAGTGGGTTTGTGGAGCGATATAAACCTCAGAGATGATTTGTAAGCCCTTATCTTTTGCAAACTTAAGAAAAGGAAAGCCTTCACCAAACATTGAGAAGATGTGCGTGGCTTTCCCAACTCCTGCATGGATCATAGCCCGTCCGAACTCGCGTTCATACTGACCGAGAGCTTGATGCTGTTTTAGAGAGTCAGATTTTGCAAATTGTAATCGCAACAGATAGCGCAGGGCAGCACCATCAAACGTACGAACTTTGTCCTGAATTTGCTCTGGTACCTGACGATCAATCAGTCTTTGAATAGCTGGTTTTCTAAAAGGATTTGGACAAATTTTTTGCAACACAGATCCAAGTCCAGCATTACCACACAAATCTGTGTAGAAAGCCTCTAATAATCCCGCCGTTTCAAGTATGGCTGGCACTGCATAGTTGCGCCGCGCTCCAGTTTGAACAGCAATAAATTGGTTCATTCACGTTACCTATGCTTTTGACGTATTATCCAGCGATCGCTCCTGCCTGTGTCGGCTAAAAGCACAATTGTAGTTTTCATTTGTAAATATTTTTATGAAAAAACTTTTGTGGTTGAAGTAATGCATCCTGCCACTTTGCCGCTACTACTGTGTATCCATAGCGGCTTTCAGTCCACTGATGTAGCCGATGTGAATTAATTTGACCTAAGCGTAGCTTCTGACTCATTGCTAACAGCCCTGTAACAAAAGCATCCCACTCAAGTTCTGTAATCACAACATCTGGATTGTCTTTTCCGAATTCTTTTGTACCTCCTGCTGCTGTTGCCACAATAGGTATACCTCGTTGCATTGCTTCAACCAGTACTAAGGGTAATCCCTCAAAGAGACTGGGTAGAACAACAACATCAGCTTGAGCTAGAATTTCCGGTAGTTGACTCACGGCATAGTTACCATGTAAACAAATTCGATCAGAAAGATGATGGTCTACAACAAACTGTCTCAATTCACTTAGAAGACTGCCTCCGGGGTCGAAGCCATAAACATCTAACCGCGCTGGACTAAGCGGTTTAAGAGCCGTAATGTTTTTCCATTCTTTGACTAATTGATTAGGTCTTTTGTGTTCAACAATTCTCCCTAGATAAACAACTCTTAGCTCTCTCTCTCCACATTCTGGACGTTGTAAAGGGCTAGGCATGGGTTTATCGGACGTTAAAAATGGGATAATACCAATAGGCTTAGTTGAACATAATTCGACCATACCTTGTGCCACCTTTTCAGAGTTGGCGATAACTACATCAAGAGATTCTGCACAACGCCAGCCTAAGCTCTCTACCATTGGAGTTGACACAATTTCGTGATATATGCTGACCGTCTCTGGAGAAACTAAATTACGCAAATAGATATGCGATCGACCTGTACTAATACAGTACAAACTTGTGAATCTCTGTTTGCTATGAAAAGGAGCCGTAAGTAAAGAATGTATCATCGAAACTGGTCGAGAGTTGAGCAAAAGGTTAGGAGGGGTCAGAAATTTCACACCCTCGTCTTGAATCTCGGCAATTTCCGAGCGTGACCAATCACTTCCCGTAGCGGAGATGACAACCTCTGCTTTCGCTTGGCGTAAAATCTTACAAAGTAGCGATAAGTGAGTTTGAATTCCACCTCGTCCCAAACGCCCAGCACTGATAAGAACGGAAGGTTGATATTTCAGAATGTTCACTCCTTAGATGTAAATGGTTATTAAGTAGTTTCTAGTTTCCGTGTTCGTCTATTCTTTGCTAACCTTTACGACATTAGTCAGTTTATCACCATACGAAAATCATTTCCTTGTGACTCTCAAGACATCGTTCATGGTCACGAGTCAAAATACGAGCATTTCTTAGTTATATTCAAGTTCGTTAACAATCGATTACGGCGGCTCAAAAGATTCTTATGCAGTTAACTCAACTATGGACGAATTTAACGACGATTGAGTACAGTAAAGCGACCAGTATTGACCCTGAAGATTTAACAATTGTAGATGTGTGCCTTGTTCAATCACTCTGCCTTGGTGAATGACAACAATGTTGTCTGCCCGCTCAATGGTGGAAAGCCTGTGAGCGATTACAATCACTGTGCGATCGCGGCTCACCTCTTCAATTGCCTTCTGCACAATCTGCTCAGAGGTCGAATCCAGCGCGCTAGTGGCTTCATCTAGGATAAGGATATCTGGATCTCGGAGGATAGCTCGGGCGATCGCGATTCGTTGACGCTGACCACCCGACAGCATGGTGCCGCGATTGCCCACCACTGTATCAAATCCTTGAGGTAACGCCTGAATAAATTCATCCGCATATGCTTGCTTTGCTGCCGCAAAAACTTCTGCATCGGTTGCATTAGAGCGACCATAGGCAATGTTTTCTCGCACCGAGGTATTGAAGAGAAAAGTGTCTTGGCTGACAGTAGCGATCGCCTTCCGCCAAGAACTAATCTGTAAATCTCGCAAGTCTATATCGTCAACCTTGAGGCTACCTTGGTAGGGATCATGAAAGCGCAGAATTAAGTCAACTAACGTAGACTTTCCACTACCAGAATGACCCACAATAGCAGTGACCTTCCCTTGAGGAATTTTCAAATCTAAATCCCGCAAGACTGGCTCTGAGTTATCAGAGTATCGAAAGCCAAGACACTCAAAAGTTAGATCTGATTTTAGAGAACGATAGAGCAGCTTGCCGTCAGGTAAACTTGTCCCAGCCGTATTCGCAAGAAATCCCTGAATGTTCTCTAGGCTACCCGACAGCAAAAAGAGTTGCGATCGCAATCCATTCAGATGATTTACTCTTGGCAGAGTTCTTAATAGCGTTAGTGTATAAGTAAGCAGAATTGATAAAGATACAGCGGCTGAGCCTGTAAAAACCTGAGTTCCCATAAGAATAATCACTAGCAAAACTGTAATTCCGGCAACTTCGGTGAGTGGGGCAACTGCCGAATTAAAGCGGTAAGCCATAAATTCTGCTTGATAGCGGTCTTGAAGTGCTTGTTTAGCCCTATCAAACTCTCTCTGCTCTGTCCCAAAAGACTTAATAACTCGCATCCCACTGATCATTTCAGCAACCAGCACAGAGAAATTTTCAATCGCTAGTGCGGATTGTCGTCCATATATCTGAACACCTCGAATAATAAAACGGAGTGCAACAACTACAACAACTAAACTGACAATAGTAATCAGAGTTAGTGCTGGAGATAAATAGACAAGAAAAACCAGCAGGAAAGCCGTGGATAAAACTTCTCTACCTAGCTCAAGGATATTAGAAACTAACTGTTCACTTCGCTGAGCTTGCTCATTTACATAGCTTAATAATTCGCCCAAGCTAGCCTTTGTATAAAAGGGAAGCTCTAGTTCTAGAAATCGCTTGATACAATTCTGTCTCAGCAGAGTCCCACTTTGCAGCATGAAAGCATTAATGCTTATGTTAGATAAATATTGACTACCATTTTTTATGATGGTAAGGCTTAACAAAGCCAGTAGAATAGTAAGTAGCTTGGATGAATGAGGCAACTGCTCATAGAAGTTTAGAAAACTTGATGCAAAACCAAAGCCATGAGTTTTAGTAGAGGTCGAACTGTTCCCTAAGAGTTGTAGCAGAGGTAGAGTTAAAGCAGTGCTAGCAACTTCAAGACAAGAAGCCAGTACGGATAGACTCAACCCCAAGTAAGCAAGATGCCATTTAGGAGAAGCAGACTGATAGAGAAAATGCAGAAACTTATACATTAAGAATTACTGCCGCTGAAAAATTAGCAATTTTTGCCCATGACACTCCACGGCTGGAGCCACAGCGTGGAGTTCAGCAGACTTCATATGGTCAAACAATCTGATATGTTGATCATCCGTAGCTTCATGCAACTCCATAAATACCAAATTAGTTCTTTTCAAAATCTCAATTTGAGCCGGAATAAACTCAAATTCTCCACCCTCTATGTCAATTTTCATCAAATCAATACTTTGCTCATCTTCTATTACCTCAGACAGGTCAAGATAAGAAATTTCATGGGGCTTAGTATTTACCGCCTGATGAATTCCAGTTGCCAGAAAGTTTTTAGGATTAATCCAGAGGGTTCCATATCCTGATTTTTGTCCTAGCAAGGCTTGATTCAAGAATGTTCGATCTTGAATTCCTGCATTTTTTAAATTCTTTTGAATGATAGGAATGAGGTAGGGGTTTGGCTCAATGAGTATGTAGCGTGCATCTGAGGTTTTAAACTTACTTCTTATACAAATATCAGATAGGATGCTAAAGTGACCACAGTGGGTACCACAGTCAACCACTAGTTTGGGTGGTTTCTGAATCCACTGAAAGACCTGCCAGTAAAATGGATGGCAAAACACATCATTGAAACTGGCAACTTCATACTTGTTTTTGAGTGAAATCTTAGACTGGCTCGATACGTTGAATTCACAGGTAATCCAACGCGACAAGCGCCGATATAAAAAAGAAGAAAAATTCATGGTAGGTGAGCAGAGAGACTAGTTATTCAGACTTACGGATTTATATTGATAAATCAATATAAATCAATGCAATCGGTATAAACGCAGATGCACGTCGTACAACTCGTGAACTTCATACCCTTCATCTGGCAGCAATTCTGCCAAAAAAGAACCGTCTTACCCCTTAACTCCAGTCAGTAAAGCTCTCTTTTTAGTCATTACAGTATCTTCAGGTCTCAATTCTTAGTAGTGCCATAGCGTTTCCCTATCCCGTGAGAGACAGCAAGAGGCTCAAGCCCCTTGTCCAACAAGCTAATCCATACCTTATCTGCTCAGGAACTGCTATAGATATCCTGCTGATATCGCTTTTCAGTGGATTCTGGCACTGATTTCTAGATTCACTATTCCTTGCCGTACTATTTCAGATCATCCTTGCGTGTAGCACGATCGCCCCTCCACCTACCCCACAAACCCAAAATCCTTCACCCCTTTAAACCCTAGCATCCGAGAATTCCTGCGCGTAAACTCGCCTACTGAAGGATTACCGTGGGGATTAATGACCCCATTTGCCTGCTGCCATAGTTCTGGAGGAGCAACCGAAAGATTGTAAACGCTACCCACTTTACGCACATGATACCACTGGTTAGCCTGGCACACGCTACACCAAAATGCCTCTAGCCATTCCCCATTCAACGCGATCGCTGTTTGGTTTGCCATCAACATCATCGCATTGATTCGAGATACGCCTCGTTGTTGAAGCTGATTGGGCTGATCAGCAAACAACGTGTATTTAGGGCTGACACTATCGAGATAACAAGAATGAACAGGACAATAAATTGGGCGGCGCTTGGAGCGCTTCCGGTTTCGGTCACACCTTTTCTGCAATTCGACCTCCATGACAGTAATCAATACTTAGAGAAGGTTACGGCGGAGAGACTGAGATCAAAAAGACCATCGAAGCCCACTCCAGAATCATTGAAGATTCAGTTTATGTTGAAATTAGATCCTGCGATTAATTCAATTTTATTTCGCTATCTATGTACTCTTTACAAACCTATGCATTCGTAATCGGGATATTTTCAAACAAAAGTAAAATTTTATCTCCTAATTGCTAACCTTTTCATAGATTATCTATCATTTTATTCATTTAGCTCTTATCCTAATCCTGTTCATCTAAAGTTTACCTTGCTGTAAATCTTGTATTCTAAAACTCGTTAAGTTCGGGATCCAATCTTCTTCGAATCCATAGTGTTGTTGTCTAGAATACAAAGTTATAAACTTCGTTGCTGAACGATCTGTGATCCTCGATCGCCAGGTTGCTTCGCCATCGCTTGCAGTAACACCTCTAGGTACTGCTGAGCAATCATCTTGGGGGTAAAGTGATTTTTGAGATAGCGCCGTCCTAACTTGCCCATCCGTTCTGCCAGGTCGCGATCGCTCATCAACAATTGAATAAATGCAGCCAGTCCCTCAGCATCTCCATTGGCAAACGTTTTGCCACACTGTGCCTCCTCAATCAATTGGTTGAGATAAGAATGGGGAGGACAAACTACTGTCACTGGTCGTCCTGCAGATAGGGCTGGATAAAGCTTACTCGGTGCTACTAAACTCTCTACGCCCTCACTTACACTCACCAACGATAAATCGCAGGCTGTCAGTGAATAGGGCAACACTTCTCGATCTTGATAGGGCAAAAACAAAAAATTGTTTAATCCTAGTTCTTTGATTTGCTCTATTAAGATTTTGCGCTTGGCACCATTGCCAATACAGACAAACTGAATCGGTTGATTTCGCAACAGTTTAGCAGCCTCTAGAATCGTTTCCATATCATGGCAACGTCCCATATTGCCTGAGTAGAGAATTGTAAAAGGTTGAATCAGGTCATATCGCAATGCAAACCAGTTTTTGTTTTTAGGAACGGGTGTAATCCAGCTTGGGTCAGACCAACTGTGAATGACTGAAACTTTGTTAGCGACCTCTGGGCAGTGACCGATAATTCGCTGTTTCATATCTGGACTTAAGACAATCAGTCCTTGAGCATTTCGCCAAACGCGTTCATTCATCGCCTGCCAAAAGCGAGCCAGCCAATGACGACCGGGAATCACTTCCAGTTCAATGGCAATATCCGGATAAAGATCATATAGAACACAGACATAGGGCACCTTAAACAACAGATGATTCAAGTAGCCCAAGACGGGTAAGAACGGTGGAGCTGTGGTGACTACAAGGAGATTTCGACGACGGTAATTTTTGAGGAGATGTAACGCAGCCCGGATAGTAAAAAGAACACCATTAATTGCCTTGCCGCGAACCTGCTTGGGCCAAAACTGAGCAGAGCGCGATCGCTTCACCTGTAGCGAACCGATCTTTTCATATAACGGTGCAGAGTCTGAGTGAAAAGCATAGCCTGGTTGTCCTGTAAACACCTTGACATCAATGTCAAATTGACGGAACTGATGGACTAATTCTTCAATTAACTGCCCCGTTGCCGCAAAATCGGGTGGGAAAAACTGAGTCACCACCGATAGGTGCATTTCTGATCCAGTGGGCTGGGATCGGCAAGTTTCTCCGAAACTTTCTGATGTAAAATTTGCCGATCGGTTCGGCTGCTGATCAAGAACCATACTGTCAACTCCTGCCGGGTGCAAACATCAACCGGAACATATTTTCGAGTAAATTTATAACTTAGCTTTGGCGCAGATAATGCCAAGACTTCCAGGTCATGCACCCTAGTAAGCCCGTCGTGGCTCCTATAATTCCTAGAGAATTCGGAACATTAGCAACCATCATTGCTAAACTGCCTGCCCATAGCGCCAGGGTGTAAATTAGCAGCACCGCGAATCGGTGAGGTAATCCTGCTTGCAAAAGACGGTGGTGTAGATGGCGTTTATCTGCTGTAAACGGTGATTTTCCATGACGCAATCTTGCAAGAATAACTGCTGTCATATCAAAAATCGGTACTGCCAGAATTACAAAAGGCAGCAGAATTGCTGTCGCCACCGCACCTTTCACTAAACCTGTAATGCTCACGCTGGCAACCATAAAGCCGACAAAGTAAGAGCCTCCATCTCCCATAAAAATTTGGGCTGGATTGAAGTTGTAATACAGGAAGCTAAACAAGCCTCCCATCAGTGCAGCACTGAGTAAAGCTGCAGCTGGCTGTCCTGTAAATAGGCAAACGATAAACATCGTCAATGCCGCAATCCCTGATGTCCCTGCGGCAAGTCCATCTAGACCGTCTATCCAGTTAATGGCGTTCACAACGCCCGTTAGCCAGATTACGGTTAGGGGCAAGCTCAATCCGCTAATGTTCACTAGCCCTACACTAGGAATTGTGACAAAATCAATTCTCACTCCCATCCACCAAACTAAACTAGCAATACCCACTTGTAAAATGAGTCGAGTCAGGGGAGATAATCCCGTTAAATCATCCACTAGACCAATTAAAAAGAATCCAAAACTTCCCCAGAAAATGACCCAAAACTCAAAGGTTGAGTTGGCGCTAAGTGAGGTTAACCCATTTAGACTGTTGACCCATAGCAACGCCGTTAACGTACCGATACAGATCGATATACCACCTAAGCGAACCATAGGCTGCTGGTGAACTTTGCGAGAAGTTGGCAAATCAACACAGCCATACTTTAGAGCCATCATTTTAATGATGGGGATACTCACCAAAACAGCGATCGCAGAACATACGAAGGCAAACACATACGACCACATGAGGAACATGACAAAATGCAGCTCAATAAAGATCTCGAGAATTGACCATTAAATGTGCAGGAGGAAGTTTTGCATCAGAAGAAAGACTGTTACAAATGCTCGAGCACTCGCTTTCAGGCAACTCTTCGGTGAGTGCAATGTATCCGTAAGTCTGTACATGTGAGACTCTTGAAGCTTTAAGAGTCTCAGCCTGAACCCTATGCACCTAATGAGTAGAACTTCTAGAGCACCCTAGAATGGCAGATGGATCTCCGCTGAAAACAAGGAGAAGAAATGGGTCACTATTCAATACGGCAAATGCTTAAGTAAAACTCTTTCCCTGAATATCTCTTAATCTAGTTAAATCTGCAAGATTCGATACGGCAAATGCTAAGTAAGATTCTTCCCTGAATATCTTTACGCTCCAGCTAAGTCTGTTAAGACCGCTTACAAAAAATTAGCATAGCAGAGTGGAAATTGATACAGCTATGACTTTACCAATACTTCAAAGTTCCAATATTATTTTCAGCATCTAAATCAATCAATTAATATGTCACAAAAAAAGAACTTGAGAGGAACTTAACGGTATAAAGTGAGTTTAGACGATTCTCAGGGAAGCCAATTCTTCAAGTATAAAATCAGTAATATTGATGGTTTTTGTATAAACAGAAGTATTAAATAAATAGTGCTTACTGAGCCGAAACTTTATAGAAAGACAATTCATTAATCAAGCTCAATTACTACTTAAAAACAAGAGCAGAGCCAATCTCCGCTTGAGCTAGCCCCAGGTTATCGAGCTAGATTGAGCAACAAAACCGGCTGATGTCGAAACAAATTGATCAAAATGGTGGTTCGACAGTAACTTGGTCAACCTAAAGGAGAGGTCGAAAGATTGGACTTAAAATGGCAGCGTTGAAAGCTGGTGTGCTCCCTTGGTAAGGCAACCGACGCGTCTCAGATAAAGCTTATGTACTTTTTTTCAGATGCCAATACGAGTGCAACCCTAAATTTAAAATTTTCGTACTTTGTAAGTTACGAACTTTTCCCTGGCTATCCTGAAATTAATTGAATCATACCTTTCAAATATAAATATGCTCATAAAATAAAGTTTCCATAAAGCTTGCCTGATTAGAGAAAGAATGACTGAAATACTTGATTGTAGAACTGCTTGAAGATGCTTAGGCAATCTTGAGGTTACAGATCACCTGCTGCCATGGTTTCGAATCGGAACTATGATGGTGACTATGTTAGTGCTCGGTCATGCCTGTTATCTTTTATCAATGCAATCTAACAACAGTTATCTACTTATTAGTTACTAGGGTGTGAGAAATAGTCTCAAGTTAATTGGCAAGAGTGTTCTACAGTTCGTAAACATGGATTGCCTTACTAAGATACGCGTGTTTATTCTTGCAAACTAAAAAAATATCTGATGCGTGCTCTAGCTCTTTTCCCCCTCTCGGCGATCGCAGTTTTTCCACCTAGCTTACTCGCAGTTTATGAACTAGGGCAGCAATCTCCCCGATCTCCTACATCGGATTCTGATCGCTCAGAACCTACGGCGATGAAGGCGGATTCTACAGCTATTTTAAAGCAGGCGCAAGCCGTCAAGCCAAAATCGTTGACACCGCAGCCTAGACCAGAGGCAAAGGCGATGCCACAATTTTCGCCCGTCCTCCCTCCCCCTCCTCAATTGACTGCTCTAGCGCAGAAGCCAGTTTATGTTGCTCCCATTCCCGATGTTTCAACCTTGCCTATTGATCAGATCGTGGCACGGTCGTTGGGTATGGAAGTGTCGAAGATGCAGGCTAAACCAACTTCGCCAGTTATTGCTGTCAATCCTTTACCCATCTCTGTCGTTATCGATCCACCTGAAATGATATCTCAGGTGGAAGTTACTCCCCAATCTCTGCCCACGCCTGCTACTGCACCGATTCTTGCTGGGACTGATCCGTTATCTGTTCCTATCATTACTGATTCACCCGAAATGATATCTCAGGTGAATGTTAAGTCTCAGACTTCGCCTACTCCTGCTTCTACACTAATTCCTTCTGAGACTGATCCGTTATCTGTTCCTATCATTACTGATTCACCCGAAATGATATCTCAGGTGGAAGTTACTCGCCAATCTCTGCCCACACCTGCTCCTACACCCATTCCTTATAGTGTTCCATCATCTATTCGCACAGAGCCTTCTGTTTCCCCGACAGATGCATTAGGAGGAGCATCTATTGATGAAACCTATGCTTTAGGAGCAGGAGATCGCATTCAAATCAACTTATTGAATGTCCCAGAGTATAGCGGTCCCCAGCAAGTTCTGGCAGATGGATCAGTCAACCTGCCTTTAATTGGGAAAGTTTCTATTAAAGGGATGACGCTGCCAGTTGCTGAAGCGACGATCGCCAGCCGCTACGAGCCGGAACTCCGTCATGCGATAGTCACTCTAGTTTTAGTACAGCCTCGTCCGCTGCGAATTGCGATCGCGGGTGAAGTCCAGAAGCCCGGGTCGTATACCTTACCACTAGCTGAGGGAGACCAATTCCCTAGCATTGCCCAAGCGATTCAAGGAGCAGGAGGGGTGACCCAAGCTGCTAATTTGCATCAAGTGCAGGTGAGGCGGCAACAGTCAGGGTCGAGTCAAACTATTATGGTTGATCTTTGGGAGCTAGTCCGTAATGGCGATCAGAATCAGAATCTGGCACTACGAGATGGAGACACGATTGTGATTGCTGCCGCTACAGAAGTGAATATGGCAGAAACGGCTCAGTTGGCAGATTCTAACCTTGCTGCCAGCGCTGGTCAAGCTTTGGATGTAACAATTGTAGGCGAAATTTTTCGCCCCGGTGCTTACAGGATCGGGGCTGAGAGTAGCTCCGGAACTAATAGCGATCGTCCTAGAGTTACTCAAGTCATTCAACTGGCGGGCGGTGTCAAACCCACAGCAGATTTACGTCAGGTACAGGTGCGCCGCGTCACGCGGAGCGGTGCAGAGCAGTTAATTAACGTTGATTTTTGGAAACTCCTACAAGCAGGAGATTCTAGCCAAAATTTGATTTTGCAACAAGGTGACACAATCACAATTCCCTTGGCTGAAGATACCACCGCAGCAGAAGCCTCCCAGTTAGCCTCTGCCAATCTTTCGCCTGATACAATTCAGATTAATGTAATAGGCGAAGTTAAAGAACCTGGAGCCGTACCACTTCCAGCAAACACAACTTTAAACCAAGCCCTTCTAGCTGCGGGTGGATTGAATGATCGATCTGCCAGAGAAGTCGAACTGATTCGCTTAAATCCGAATGGCACGATTACGCAGCAAAGAATCAAAGTAGATTTGAGAGAAGGGATTGATGCAGAGAGTAATCCAATTTTGTGGAACAACGACATCATCATTGCCGGGCGATCGCGCTCTGCTCAATTGGGAGATCGACTCAACAGTATTCTGGGTCCATTTTTGCAACTCATATCGCCCATCCGCGCCTTGTTTTGATAAAAACCTGAGATGTTGCCAAAGTATTTATTAACTCTACCCCTAGCAAAAGCATGGAAACTCCCTTAACTCGTCCTCCCATTCCAACCAATAACTCACTACCGCCAATGCTGCAAGCCCGCCCTTCACCTTGGGCAACTCAGTCAGACGATGAATGGGACTTACGACGTTTTTTGTCTATGGTGCAGCGTCGAAGTTGGGCGATCGCTGGAATTGCAGCCTTGTCTATGGGTTTTGTTCTCTACGCTACCTTTTCTCAAAAGCCAGTTTACGAAGGGCAGTTTCGCCTCTTAGTCGAGCCTGTGAATGCGAACAACAGCTTGCCAGACATCACATCGGTGCTGGGCACTTCAGCAAGTGGCAACCTCAATCAAGCCACTCTTGACTACGAAACTCAAATTCAGGTTTTACGCAGCCCTGAGTTGATCAACAAAGTCGTCAAAGATTTGCAGAAGCAATACCCTGGCATGAGTTACGAGATTCTCATGAAGAATCTCACGATTACTCGCCCCAGTGAGACCAAAATCTTGGAAGTCCAGTTTCAGGGCAGTGACCCGACTGAAATTCAGAGCGTTCTTAATGCTTTATCAAAAGCTTATTTAAACTATAGTTTGGTAGAGCGACAAACTAACCTACGCCAGGGTCTTAAGTTTATCGATAAACAATTACCAGACCTTCAGCAAGATGTAGATGAGCTCCAGAATCAACTGCAACTCTTCCGGCAGGAATATGACTTTATTGATCCCGACAGTCAGGTTTCGCAAATTACAGATAAGGTAACCAATATTGATCAGCTTCGTTTAGATCTTGATCAAGAGCTTGCCAAAGCCCGCTCCTATTCTGATACTCTTCAAGGTCAGTCTGGATCTGTGGCAGCACTCAACGATGCCCCAGTCTATCAAAGTTTGATTACTGAGTTACGGCGAGTCGAAACGGAAATTTCTAGCGAACTCACCCGATTTAAAGGAGGGAACATCAATATCCAGATTTTAAGAGAAAAGCGTGACAACCTCCTTCCTTTACTCCGCCAAGAGGCGCAGCGAGTGTTGGGTATTAAGTTAGCTGAGGCAACTACCCAAATTCAAATTTTGGAAGTTCGAAGTCAGGCACTTGCTCAAGCTCAAGGACAAGTTGATCAACAGGTAAGACAGATTCCTGCTTTAGCTAGGCAGTACAGCGATTTGCAACGAGATCTGGGAATTTCTGTAGAAGCTTTAAACCGATTCCTTGCTAACCGACAAACTCTTCAAGTACAAGCGGCTCAAACGGAAATTCCTTGGCAGATAATTGAAGCCCCCCTCCTGTCTGAGGTTCCTATATCGCCTAACATCCCACGGAATTTAATTTTAGGCTTGGTTGCTAGCAGCTTACTAGGCATGGGCGCAGCTCTTCTCTTAGAAAAGCTGGATAGTGTTTACCATACCCTTGACGATCTTAAGGCTAAAACAAAATTGCCGATTCTTGGTAGCCTGCCAGTGGCGAAAGAATTAGTCGAAGGGATGACCCCTCTGGAACAAGCTGCTAATTGGTTTGATAAAGCAGTTCCTCGACTACCAACAATCTTAAAGGGTTCTTCAGAATTAGATAGGTATTCAAGGTCTTCCAGTTTCTTGGAGGCGTTACGAGTTCTCTACACCAACATTCAACTATTAAGTTCCGATCGCCCGATTCGTTCTCTAATTATTACTTCTGCTATGACAGGAGACGGTAAATCAACTGTTTCCATGTATCTAGCTCAAACTGCTGCTGCTATGGGTAAGAAGGTGTTGCTCATTGATGCTGATTTGCGTAGCCCTCAGGTTCATAACAGATTAAATCTTCCCAATGAATTAGGCTTAAGCAACTTGATCTCCAATGACTTAAGAATTAATCCACTGATGCATCGACCTCAAACCGCTCCTGGCTTAACTGTTCTCACCGCGGGTCAAATCCCGCTTGATCCAACGAAGCTATTTGCCTCTCAAAGAATGCGAAACTTAATGGAGAAGTTGCAGCAGTCATTTGATCTCGTGATTTATGATGCCCCACCTTTAGTCGGTTTGGCAGATGTCAGTTTGCTAGCACCTCATACCGATGGTTTGGTTGTAGTAGTTAGAATGGGACAGACCGATCGCGCTGCCCTAACTCAAGCTTTAGAAAACTTGAAACTTTCGCAGAGTCCGGTTTTAGGTATCGTAGCAAACGGTGTGAAGAATACGTTTGAGTCTTATAATTCTGACAAGTATCAAAACATAGCATCCCGCTCTGATGCATAAGAACTAGTTAGGGTGAAGCTTTTAATTACCTAAGGTTAGGCTCGCGTTCTATGCTGGATTACTGTAATTATTACGTCAGGGGACGTTTCCAAGCTTCTATGCCTGGAACAAATCTAGATGAATAGAACGATCGCCAGATAGAGAGAAGGAGAAACAGCCCATGGATTTTCTATCTGATGCTACCGTAAGTGAAAAAATGCGGGTGATGGAGCAGAAAGTACGGTGGGGCGATCGCTCCATGACACAACAAAACATTGATCAAACACGTTTAGTTTTGGATGATGACCAAGTCGCATCGCCTAACTTTTCATTTCTGGTACTAGGCGATACAGATGCAGGCTTGCCAACCCAACAGAACCCGCAATGGGAAATTGCCAAAGCCCTCCTTCCCCACTTAAAAACGAGTCGTTTCACCCTTCATACCGGAGATGTGACGTATCCGTTAGGAGCCGCTGAGTTTTACCTCAACCAGTTTCTCACGCCCTACCGTGACCTTCTGTTAGACGGCAAACAACCCAGCAGTAACTCACCCCTGGTGTTCCATTCACCTTTTTTCCCAGTACCCGGTAACCATGATTACTACGATCTCTCCCCCATTCCTAAACTGGCTGCAACATTATTAAAACCACTGCGGCACTGGGTCAAAATAGGATCAGACTGGTCAAGTTCTGGATATGGGCGAGATTATGCAGAGGCATTCCTAGATTGTTTAGATCATCTTCCATTGGGAAAGCCGCTTAACCAACATTTGCAAAGATACTATACTGCTCAAACGGAAACAGGTCGATGCTTGCGCTATCAGCCTAATCAATTTACAAGGCTGCCAAATCGGTACTACACGTTTCAGTATGGAGGAATTGCCTTTTTTGCTTTGGATTCCAACACGTTTAACAAACATGAAATTGACCATGCACAACTCAATTGGCTTCAGCAACACCTGATTGACTCTTGGCATCAGCCTAACATTCGTGGGCGTGTAATTTATTTACATCATTCTCCGTATACAACAGAGTCCATGCATTGTGATCAGCCTGAGGTTTTAATGGTTCGTCATCAGTTGCGCTATATGTTAGATCGGGTGGCAAAAGAAATTAAACCTTTGATACAGAATCAACCCCTTGTCAATCTAATTCTCAGCGGTCATTCTCATTGTTTAGAGTATATTCGCACCTTAGATACCTGTCATGCAGATAGCCACTTGGACTGGGTTGTTTGTGGTGGAAGCGGGGCAAGTTTACGCCGCCAACGCCAAAGTGGCTCTCAGCTAATGGAAATGATTGGGCAAAAAGGCGTTCAACATATTCAGGTTGTGGCTCAGTCTCAGTTGTATGTTGGGCGGCAAAGACAAGGTAGGCAGGAGCAGAATCCTCACACCTTCTTGCGGATTGATGTTCAAGAAGGAACTCCTCCACGCTTTGTACTACGTCCCTTTGTGGTACAAAAGCGGCAGCAATGGATTAGTTATCCCTTAGAGCCTGCTATTACTCTTCCGTCTGCTGCTATTACCCTTCCATCTGTTTGAAGAGTCTTTTGTTTTTTGAACTCCACTAATTTTGTTTTCTCTCCCAAACTCCAACTACCGCTTCATCTATAGAGGGTAAGGAGGTCAATCCTTAAGAACCTGCAAATATGAATGAAGACTGGCAAGGGAAATAGCAAGAACTTCTATGAGTTCTTCACTAAAGCAGATCTGCTCTGATAAATGAATTTCAGTCATCCTGTTGAAGTCCTCTCATAATTCAGAATCTCTTCTTTAGAGTAACTTGGGTTTTAAGAAAAACTAGGAGTTTACCCGCTTTAGAGAATACTTTTATAATGGATTGGAAGCCGAATTAAGAATTTCGTTCCTTGATCTATTTCAGAATGAACATCTAAGCTCCCCCCGTGTTTTTCTACGACAATTTGACGAGCGATCGCCAGTCCTAATCCTGTTCCTTTACCAATCTCTTTGGTTGTGAAGAACGGATCAAATACTTTGTCAATAACATTAGGAGGTATTCCAACACCATTATCTGCAATAGAGATAACGACCTGTTCCTGAGAGTGATATTCAGTCCGAATTGAAATTATTCCGTTCTCTGGCAGTGGTTCTACTTGTGGGGCTGTTTCCGAGGAGATCTTTTTGGCGATCGCATCAACGGCATTGCTTAAGATATTCATAAATACCTGGTTAAGATCTCCTGCGACACAAGTCACAGGTGGAAGTTCGCCATAGTGTTTAAAGACTTGAATCTTAGCCATTTTTTGTTGAAGGATCATGAGGGCATTGTCAATGCCCTCATGGAGATCAACTGCTTTGTAGCCAACCTCACCCAAACGAGAAAAATTACGCAGTGCCAAAACAATATCTCGGATTCGTCGGGTTCCTGTAGCCATGGATTGCAATATTCTTGGGATATCGTATTCAAGAAACGTAATATCAATGTTCTCTCGTTTGAGGGAAATTTCTGCCGGAGGAGATGGGAAATAACGATGATAGATGCGGATTAACTGAAATAAATCTTGGATACATGCAGCCAAAGGAGTTAGGTTCCCATGAATAAAACTAACAGGGTTATTGATTTCGTGAGCAATACCGGAAGTAGTTTGCCCTAAAGCAGACATTTTTTCACTTTGAATCATTTGCAGTTGCATCATCTGCATTTTTTCTAGTGCGTTCTGCAAATCTTGACTTTGTTTCTCAAGAGCCTGTTTTGAGGTTTGTAATTCATGAATGACATTCTTGAGCAAAGCTTCTTTCGTAGCAACATCGGATTCAATTTGTCCCCGTTCTTTCTCAGAGCGCTCCAATTTCTTCCGCAAAATACGGATGGTTTTCTCCAATTCCTCAATTGGTGTAGGATGATCCTGGTTCCTCATACGGTTCACGCATCTCCTAAAAGCAGAGTGACAAAGGTCTTGTTGTGAAGTCTTGTCTGACCGCGTTGTTCTAGCGGTGCAATTTCGCCATAGGCGTAAAACCCGCAGCATAACAAGCCTGAGGGTAGATGAGTTTTAACAAGCTGATATTCTTGAGAGGTCAAGGTTCCTAAAATACGGCGACGGGCAGCACAAGAAACTAGTAGAGCCGTGGTTGGCTTGCTTCCTGGGTAGTGGGCGATCGCTTCTTGCAGCGATGTTTCTGATGCCGTTAAGATGTCTGCACGCGATGCGTCGGTAATTTGAACGATCGCTTGTTCGGGGACATCTGCAAAAAACGTGACACTGCCAGATTCTAGATCGTAGCTATTGGGTGCCCGCATGTAGAAGCGATCCATCTCTTCAAAGACCGCGAGAGCATAAATGGCATAATTGGCTGCAAATCTCTCTGTACCCAGATACTGCTGGTAAAAATTGAGAGCAGGCTGTCCATCAATTTCATACACAACGTTTCCCTGAACCTTAGTAATGTGGCTTTTAGGACTAATGGGTGTCCATCCACTAGCAACGCCATGGGAGACTAGCAAATTGCCCGAAAATAACAGGACAGGGACTGCATCGCTGAGCACCTGATCTTGAAAAAATTGGTAAGTTTGGTCAAAGGTATAGTCATCGGCGGTCATTCCTCCCACAATGGGAACGTCTTCTCCTAAAATTTGCTTGAGACTTTCTACAATAACCACGCCACTGCTAGTTAAGCTTTCAGGAAAGGTCAGACATAGCTTCGGTTGATCTGTGCTATTTCCTCTTGCTTGCGCGATCGCTTGTTGGGCGGCATGGATAGGATTTTGCGAGACGTTTTGTCCTACTCCTGCCCGCATTTCTACAGTGTCTGAAGCGAACAGCATCAGCATGAGAGAATCTTGCTGAAACTCCAAAACCGAAGAAATTTCACCATTCGTGGTGCCGCCAATTAGCTCAATGCCAGGAAAAGTCTGCTGAATTTCTTGCAAGATGAGTTTGTGATCAAAATCGATCGCTGTGAAGAGAATGCCTGCTTGGGGAGTCATTCCAGCCAAAGAATGACTACATTCATGGATAACATCAGTAATCGCAATGAGCGAATCTGGGTCGTTGCTATGACCAACCACACTTTTGAACATAATTTAGTCTTTTTTAGTTTTGCAGCTTATATCAATCCGCTATCAGTCAATGGTATTTGTGGAGGTTTCATCCTGTTTAAGATTTCCCTTAATTTATGGATTATGTCTAATGAATGAGTCAGTAATTCTAGGAAAGAGGGTGGCTTGCCTATGGAGGAAATTCAATAGATCAGCACGATCGCCCGGAAAAACTTTAGCCGTAATAGATTTGGTAGATTAAATCCAGTTAGACTAATTGAGCGCAAAGCAGCAGCTAGAGGAGTTCAAAGTGTTTGCAATAAGACAAGCGATCGCATTTAACTTACTTAAAAAGCTGATTCGCTTGAAATTCCCTAGTGTGCAACGAATGACGACTATAGAGTTTGCCCAAACGTTGATGAATGATCAGCAATCTCAGCCGCTAATTTTGGATGCTAGAAGTGAGGCAGAGTTCGCGGTCAGTCATCTGGCAGAAGCTCAACTATTCGATGGCACCAACTTGGCGATCGCACCTGCTCTCAAAAATGTCTCGAAGCATACCCCAATCGTCGTCTACTGCTCAGTAGGTTATCGCAGTGCCAGGGTTGCGCAACAGATCATGAGTGCTGGTTTTCAGGATGTTTCTAACTTAGAGGGCGGTCTTTTTCAGTGGATCAATGAAGGGCGCATAGCGAAGCAACTCTGCCCTGGAGCGTTGGTTCAAGATGGGCAACTCACCCAACTCGTTCATCCTTATAATGCAGTGTGGGGAGCCCTGTTGAACAAGCAGCACCGTCTAATCTTTGATTAAACCAGGGCTGCGTTTAAAGAAATCCTTTCGCAGGAAGAATGGAAAATGAAGGAAGTTTTACTAGGATGAAGAATCCTCAAAGACGCTACGATCTGGACTGGCTGAGAGTGCTGGCAGTAGTACTCTTAATTTATTTCCATACGGCTGCCATTTTTTATCAAGGCGATTTGGGACAGTTTTACGTCACCAATTCGGAGATCAGTCCAGCGATCGGCATTTTCATTCTATTTGTGCATCAGTGGCATATGCCGCTATTTTTTTTCCTCTCAGGAGCCGCTACCTGGTTTTCTTTAGAAGCACGTACCGCTGCACAATATGTCAAAGAGCGGTTTCAGCGGCTCCTGATTCCGTTCCTGTGGGGAACGCTAATGTTGGTGCCGCTCCAGGTGTACTATCGTCATTTACAGAGCTCAGGCGATCGCGCTTCTTATCTTCAGTTCTACCCTCAGTTCTTCAACGGTATTCGCCCAACTGGAAATTTTGAATGGGCACATCTTTGGTTTGTCATCTATCTCTTGGTATTTTCTCTCGTTGCCCTGCCCAGTTTTCTATGGCTCAAACAAGTAGCTCAACAAAATTGGTATATAAAATTGAGTCTAGACCTGGAACGGCTGGGATCAATATTCTATTTGGCTCTGCCCTTAGCGCTAATTGAAGCCCTATTTCGCCCTAAGTGGATTGGTTTTCAAAATCTCTATGATGATTGGGCAAATGTTTTGCTCTACCTAACCTACTTTGTTTATGGCTATGTCTTTGAATCAGAGCGCCGCCTGTGGCAAATTGTCGATCGCCAAAGATCCTTTATATTTGGAGCAGCAATCATTGGTATTTCTATTTTGTTGGGGCTGTGGATAATGGGCAAGGTTCCAGAACGGAGCTACTCGCCCAGCTACATGATTTATCAGGCGTTTCGAGGTTTCAACGGCTGGTGTTGGGTGGTGGCACTCCTGAGTTTGGGGCGATCGCATCTCAACTTCAATCATTGGCTGCTGCAATATGCGAGTAAAGCCTCCTATCCGTTCTATCTTGTGCATCAACCCATCATTGTTGCGATCGGATTCTATATTGTGAAATGGCAAACGGGAATTCCACAAAAATTTATCATCATTAGCACAACAGCGCTCGTCCTATCATTGGGGTTGTACGAATTGATCATCAGACGCTTTAATGTCGTCCGTTTTTGCTTTGGGCTGAAGCCGTCTGCTGCCTCGTTAAAAGTAGGAAACTAGAATGCCGCGTGTCTCAATTATTATTCCCACATTAAACGAGTCCAGCAGCCTAGGACGCACGTTGCGACACCTGGCAGTGCTTGATCCGCCACCTTTAGAAGTACTGGTTGTCGATGGCGGAAGTCAGGATGAAACCATTGCAATTGCCCAAGCTGCGGGTATCCATGTTCTCTCCTGCAATCGTCAGGGGCGCTCTGTGCAAATGAATGATGGCGCTCGAGTGGCGATCGGAGATATTCTTTGCTTTCTCCATGCCGATACCTGGGTGCCAGATGACTTGGTGAGAATGATAGAGCAAACATTAGCCGACCCAAAGATTGCCTGTGGCGGCTTTGTCTCTCTAATGACTAGCGCCCAGCGTACCCGGTGGGGAATTGCGCTACACCATTACCTAAAAACCTACTACGCACCCTTACTATTTAGACCTCATCTATTTTTTAAAGGATTGCGCCTGTTATTTGGTGACCAGGTAATGTTTTGTCGGCAGACAGACTTTTGGGAGTGTGGCGGTTTTAATGAAGCGCTACCCATTATGGAAGATGGTGATTTGTGCTTGCGGTTGCTCCAAAAGGGAAAAATCCGTCAGGTTAATCGCGTCGTGCAAAGCTCCGATCGCCGAGTGGCACACTGGGGAGTTTGGAAAGCAACGGCAATATATGTCTACATCGGGGCGTTATGGGGAATTGGCGTTTCTGCAACCTATCTCAAACAATTCTATGAAGACATCCGTTGATTGAGGCTCCAATCGTAGTAGAGATAGACAATGGGGGTGCTGGCTGACAAAGGCAAGTCGGGTTGGAGGAAGGAACGAACATAGTCTGGAATGGAGGGCGATACAGCCAGAAAATCTTGCTGATACCATTTAAAGATTTTGCTGCAATACAGAATTCCAGCTTGAGCATCATAGCGAACCTTGTCGGAATTACTGATAAACCGCGCCGCATCTTCTTCAAGCTGCCGAGTTACCTTTTCAGGGGTGTAAGCCTCGCTCCGAAGCAAGGGGCAACCCAGGGAAGCACAGACAATTGCAAAGTGAATACGTGGCTCTTGCAGGCGATCGCGCAGCATCTGATTTTCGATTTGAGCCAGGCTATAGGTCTGATGACCCACGCGATATACCCGCCGTTGAAAAAACCATAAAAAGGCGAGCCAGTTAGGAATTCCAAATATAGACGGTCGAATTGAGGCGATCGGATAGCGTTCTAAAATGGTCGAAACTGTGAATGCATTGTAGAGGTTAATCCAAAGGGCAAGCTGCTGTTCAGGGGTGGGAGCGGGGTCAAGGTCTAACTGTTCTAAATCAGTCAGCCAACGGGTTAGCGTTTGAGGGTGCTGAACTTTCCACGCCTGATAATCAACTCGTCCCTGCAGGTCTACATACTGATGCAGCAACCCATCCCACACTGCAAAGTCAATCATGAGCAACGTTTTTCTAAGTGATTTAGACTGCTTTTATCATAGTTACTTTGTAAGAATAAAAGAAGCGGTTTAACTTAATCGTCTGAGTCAATTATCTTTAATGCGATCAAATACTCACTTCTATCATTCACCGTGACGATGACTTACCTTCTTTCAGCTTGTTCCAGATCAACTGAAATTCTGCTTGCATTCAGCGTATTCGTAACATTGACAGCAGCTTCAAAATCAGAGTCAAAGGCTAAAACAAAAACAGGTGTAACGCTGTAGCGATCGACTGACAAAACCCGATGGACGATCGTTTCTTTATCGATGATGAGATCGGTTATGATTTTGCTGTTGTCTCCGTTCAAAAAATCTTTGAGCCGACTCAGATAGCCTATAGAAATGAACAGCTTCGGAATCTTTTCCACCTGTAAATAGTCAGCGCTAGGAGAGATGGGCAAGCTTAAAAATTACCAACCCTAGATTTCAAGATGTTAGATTTCTTGAAGATGATATTAAAGTCAGGAAATTTAACTTCTTTAACAATCTGCTCATTATCTGCCCAGTTTAGGGCTTAGGACTGAGAAGCGATCGCGTCGTCAATTTCTTCTGTATTTTGAGCGTAGTAAGTGCGGGCGGCTTTCAAGTCATCTCTAGTCAACTGAGGGTAGTCACCCAGCAAATTCGCCTCTGAGCATCCTTGCGCAGATAGTTCAATTAATTTCCACACCGGAATTTGTGTCCGACCAATACAAGCGGCTCCGTTGCAAATTCCAGGTGTCTTTCGGATCTTTGGTGTTGCCATGTCTCAACTTTAACATATTGCTATTAAGAAGATGTACAGCTTCGCTTAAGTGGGCGCTCATGTCGATGCAATTTTTTCTCAATCTGCTAGCTGGACTGCCGGATTATTTCAACTAACTGAATTTGATTCTGGCTAAACCCAGCAAACTTGAGCGGGTCTAGCATCGCAGCATTACCATATTGAGCATCTAGGCGGATGACTTGTTGGTAGGCTTCTTCAGCCAGGGTGGGTTCGTTGCTGCTCCAGTGAGCGATCGCCAGCGCTAGCCAGGGATGTGGGTTCTCAGGCTCTAACTGTGTGGCTTGTTGAGCATTGGCGATCGCATCGGGGTAGCGATTGAGTCGGTGGTAAGCCAAACTCAAGTTAAAGTACCCAATTTCATTATCAGATTGAAGTGCAACGGCTTTTTGATGAGTCTGAACGGCTGCATTGAGATCACCACTGACCAAATACACAATTCCCAAAGCATTGAGCGCTGGAACATGAGTGGGCTGTTGAACCAGTGCTTGCTTTAACTGGTGAGTGGCATCTGTTTCGCGACCTGCCAGATGAAGCGTCCAGCCCAGGATGACACGCCCAGAAAGTTCACCGGGATCTAACGCAACAGATTTTTGCAAAGCCGCGATCGCCTCGTCGTAGAGTCCTTGGTTACGATAGTCCAGTCCTTGCTGCCGGAACGTGTTAGCGGCGGTTCGCTCTGCCGCAGTCGGTGGAGAGGGTGTAGGCGATACCGTCGTAGCAACAGGACTAAGCGAGGGCAATGAGGAAGATGGCGACGAGGAAGATAGGGTAGTTGGGCGATCGCAACTCGCCAATCCTAGCGTCAGCAGGGCGATCGTTACACATCCTTTCAAAGTCACCTTTGTTGTCAATCCCTCTTGCACCACCGATCTTCTTGCCTTAAAAACTGATACCAAAACTCTCCCTTTTCCAGTCTATCAGCGATCGCCATGATTGATAATACGACTGAAGACAACATGATAATGCCACGATGAGAGATGAGATCAAATACCGTAGAAATGTAAAAAATAAAGGTCGTAGCCCAGATTGCAAACGCTGTCAAACCCCCGATAATATATTCATCTCCTCTGGAGTCATTGGTCGTTCAGTAGAAGAATAAATAGTACCTTGTGGTGTTGAAATAAAACTGAGATAGTAAGGCTCTTCGCCTGCTTTAGAAACTCGATAAACCTGTCGCCCAGTCTCATCTGCTAAAGGTAACGGATCTAATACATAGCCTTTATCTTGAAGATCTTGCTGAATGTTAACGGCGATCGATCGCCACTGAGTGTCAGCAGTTTGCCAGCAGCGCTCAGACCCTGCACATCCTGCCTGCGCACCAGAAACATGGGGAAAGCCTGCGAAGGGGTCAGGAGGAATTGTAGGACTAGGTGATGGCGTAGATAACGGCGTAGGTAAAGGATCAGGTGATGAACTGGGTGAGGGGCTGGGCGAAGGTGGGGAAGGGATAGGAGTAGCGGCCACAGGAGCAGGAGACGGTGGGGAAGGAGAAATATTCACCCGAGATGCTCTTGGCGAGGGTGGAGAACTAGGCAACGGTGGCACAGAGGAAGGCAGAATCTGAGAAGGGTTGGGCAAAGGGGAAGGCTGTCTGATTGGAGAAGGCTTCAGGAGAGGCACTGGAGAAGGCTCAGCAAGAGGCAGACGAGTAAGCTTGATAGGTTTGGTTGGGGGTGCTTCGGTAGAAGGCGGGGAAGCAAGGGGGACAAGTAAAAGTAATCCATGCAATACCACTGAAGCGACCCAATAGGGACGCTTGATCTTTTGAACCAAGAGAGTTGCCAAACTCTTTCCGTGCTTCCATGAATGCATTAGGGCTTCGCCAAAAAACTGAGTTTATTAATAAAGATTCTAAATACTTA
Source organism: Timaviella obliquedivisa GSE-PSE-MK23-08B (assembly GCA_019358855.1). Classification (NCBI taxonomy): domain Bacteria; kingdom Bacillati; phylum Cyanobacteriota; class Cyanophyceae; order Oculatellales; family Oculatellaceae; genus Timaviella; species Timaviella obliquedivisa. The sequence goes on from JAHHII010000017.1 coordinate 58,873, forward strand.
TTCTAATTCTGTCCTTCATTTTAGAGCAACTTGTCAAAAAATAAAACCTGTCTAGCATTATTTTTTAACGTTAACCCTTGCTAGAAACCATCTTCAGGTCTTCTAAGGGATCTGATGCGATCGCTAAAGCTGCAACTCAGCATAAACTAACTTTGACATTAAGTTTTTCCTATTGCAAATCTATGTCATTATTTGTAGAGACGCAATAGCTTACTAAGCGAGTTGCTTGACTGATGCATCTAAAAAAACTACAGAAATAATCTACAGGCGAGTACTTTAGGAGAGAACTGACGATGGCGATGAATCGGCGTGTTTTTATAGGCGCAGGGACTGCCCTAGCAGCAGTTGCATTGGGGCGAACCGCTCCGACCCGGGCACAGCAAGCGCCTTCAACAAAGGTGTTAAATCTTTACTCATCTCGGCATTACGACACAGATAATGCCTTATACCAAAGTTTTACCAACAAAACAGGGTTCCAGGTCAAGCTAGTTGAAGCCGAAGCTGACCAGTTAATTGAGCGCATCAAGAGCGAAGGTGCCAGTAGCCCAGCAGATGTGTTGATTACAGTCGATGCAGGTCGGCTTTGGCGGGCAGAGCAGCAAGGCTTGTTTCAAGCGGTTGATTCCAGTCTGTTGAAGCGCGTTGTTCCCGAGAATTTGCAGCATCCCGATGGATTGTGGTTTGGTTTCTCTAAACGGGCGCGGGTGATTATGTATCACAAAGATCGGGTGAATCCGACGCAGCTTTCAACCTATGAAGCGTTAAGTGATCCCAAATGGCGTGGCAAAATTTTGGTGAGATCTTCAACCAATGTTTATAACCTGTCTTTAACTGGCTCTATTTTGGCGGCAACGAACGCTCGTGAAACTGAGAATTGGGCGCGAGGCTTAGTGGCAAACTTTGCGCGTCCGCCCGAAGGAGGAGATACGGTTCAAATTCAGGCAGTCGCCGCCGGATTAGGAGATTTGGCGATCGCCAATACTTACTACTTAGCACGGTTAATGAAGTCGGATAAGCCCGAAGAAAAAGCGGCGGCTGAGAAAATTGGTGTGTTCTTCCCCAACCAGGGCGATCGCGGCACTCACGTCAATATTAGTGGTGCGGGTGTGCTTAAAACGGCTCCCAACAAAGCGGCGGCAGTTCAGTTTCTAGAGCATTTAGCCAGCCCAGAGGCACAAGAGATTTTTGCTTTGGGTAATAGCGAGTATCCAGTGGTGCAAGGCAGTCGCGTTGATCCAGTCATCACAAGCTTTGGAGACTTTAAGGATGATCCATTAAATGCAGCGGTCTTTGGTCGCAATAATGCTGAAGCGCTTCAAATTATGGATCGCGCGGGATGGACATAAAAATGTCTAAGTAAAGCCCGTTGTAGCATGTCTCATACTTGTAGCATGTCTCATACAAAGCCTGATTCGCGATCGCCCAGATTACGATCGGGCTTTGTATCTTACTGGATGCTTAACGAATTCTGTGTATCAACGCGCTGTTATTTCCCATCCCAAAATTCTACATCCGTCATACCATAGTGATTAGACCAAATTTCTTCGGAGTAAAACCATCGGTAAAAAAATCATGGCTTCACCTGATCATTTGGCAAGATTGCTCCCGTCAGCGTTGCGCCTTGCAACTTAGCTCCCTGCAATTTTGCCCCCGTTAAATTAGCTTGGCTTAAGTTTGCACCCCTCAAATCAGCATTGCTTAAATTAGCATTGCGCAAATATGCCCCCGTTAAGTTAGCTTTACTCAAGTTTGCACCACTTAAATTAGCTGAGGTGAGTGCCACACCTTGAAGATTAGCGTTGCTCAGGTCTGCGTTACTCAGGTTAGCACTATCTAAGAGGGCTTCGCTCAAGTTACTTCCAGTTAACTTAGCATTGCTTAAGTCAGCCCGATTTAGCAGACCCTTACTAAAATCAGCGTTACTAAAATCGCTGTTAGCTAACTGACATTCGACACAGCTTTTAGTCTTGAGTAGATCGACGCGAGGATCGGGCTTAGCGCATCCACTCATCAGTGAAAAGAACAGGATAGAACTGAGAAAAATACTAATTTTTTGTAAATACATAAAAAGACTCATTAATTTTCACCTGAAGACGAAGACTGCCTTCGACGAATTTGCCAGCTTAAGGTTAGCACTGGAATCATTCCGACCAGAACAATTGTTAGCGCTGGTGCGGCTGCCTCTGCTAGCCGTTCATCTGAAGCAAGTTGGTAAACGCGCACAGCTAGCGTGTCAAAATCGAACGGGCGAACAATTAAGGTCGCAGGCAATTCTTTCATGACATCAACAAAAACGAGCAACGCAGCCGTCAACAATCCGCTTCGCATCAAGGGGACGTGCACACGCGTTAAGGTTTGCTGAGTATTGTGCCCCAAAGAATGAGCAGCCTCGTCTAAGTTGGGTTTAATTCGTTCTAAGCTCGCTTCAACAGTGCTAAAAGCTACTGCCAAAAAGCGAACAAGATAGGCAAAAATGAGTGCCGCGATCGTGCCGCTTAACAGTAGCCCAGTAGAAATACCAAAGGTCGATTTCATAACAGCATCCACTAGCTGATCAACCTGCCCCATCGGAATTAAGATTCCGACCGCAATCACCGATCCTGGAATGGCGTAACCCATGACCGCTAATCGCACTGCTAAAATCATGCTCCGAGTCGGATGCAACCGTAAGCCATAAGCCATAATCAAGGCGATTGCCCCGCAAATGCCTGCCGTTAGCCCTGCCATCAACAAGCTATTCTGAACAAAGCTCCAAAACCGAGGATTAAAAGTTTCATTCCAACTGGCTAGAGTCAGTTGCAACAGAGTTATTGCCGGAATCACAAATCCTATCAAAATGGGTAAAACGCAAACGCTCTGAGCGATCGCTTCCCGCATTCCACCCAGGGCGTATCTGGGTATTCGCTGATCGAGGCTGCCGCTTTGATAATACTTTGCCCGTTGTCGAAACCAGCGTTCGACTAAAATCAGCACCAGGATGAACCCCATCAAACAAGCCGCCAGTTGTGATGCCGCAATCCGTTCACCCATGCCGAACCAAGTGCGGTAAATTCCTGTGGTAAAGGTGTTAACGCTAAAAAACTGCACCGTTCCAAAGTCGCTAAGCGTTTCCATTAATGCTAAAGCTGTACCTGCTGCGATCGCCGGACGTGCCAACGGCAAAGCCACCCGCCGAAAACTTTGCCAAGGATTACAGCCCAAAGCCCGGCTTGCTTCTAAGGTGCAAACAGATTGCTCTAAAAACGCGACTCGCGCTAATAAGTACACGTAGGGATAGAGCACTAATGTCAGCATCAAGATTGCGCCAGGCAGCGATCGCACGGGTGGGAACCAATACTCTGCGGCACTGCTCCAGCCAAACAATGCTCGTAAACCTGTTTGTATAGGGCCGTAATACTCCAAAAGCTCGGTGTAAACATATGCCAAGATGTAGGCGGGCGCTGCCAACGGCAGTAACAGCAGCCACTCAAGCGCTCGACTGCCCCGAAAGCGACACATTGTAACCAACCATGCGGTGCTAACGCCAACGCCAATGACACCGCAGCCCACTCCTAACATCAATGCCAAAGAGTTAAAGAGATAACTTCCTAAAACAGTAGAAGCCAAATGCGACCAAATATTGCCGCTGGGGGTCAAAATACTGCTGAGGACTGTCAGAATCGGCAAGGACAATAAGAGGGCGATCGCTCCTACTAGTAAAGTCCAACCTTCTAATCGCCAAGACTGCCAGCGCGTTGAGCCAGAAAAATATTGCATCAATCTAAGAAAAGGCGAACTTAAATCCCGCTAATTGAGAATCTATTTCAGGAATCACTCTATCATGAGTCTGTGGCGGTTCACCGAACTCACCCATCGAACTGTTCAAATATTCAAATTTCTTAGCGATCGCATGTCTCTCGTCTCGCCAATTCTTCAAATTGAAAATGTCACCCGCCAATTTCCTAAAACCCCTACCCCTGCGGTTACCCAAGTTTCCCTCACCCTCCATCCTGGTGAAATTTTAGGATTATTGGGCCCTTCAGGCTGCGGCAAAACAACCTTGCTGCGACTCATTGCTGGGTTTGAGCCGCTTCAATCAGGTCACATCACCCTAGCCGGACAAATCGTAGCAGGCAATGGACATTGGGTTTCACCCGAACGACGGGACATGGGCATGGTATTTCAGGACTATGCGTTATTTCCTCATTTAAGCGTCGCTAAAAATATAGCATTTGGATTAGCGGGGCAAAAAGTAAAGGCAGACCCTGTGCTTCAAACTCTTGCCCTGGTTGGGCTCAAAGGATTAGAAAATCGCTATCCCCATGAGCTTTCCGGTGGGCAGCAGCAGCGTGTCGCCCTTGCCCGTGCCCTCGCCCGTCGCCCTTCACTCATTCTGCTAGATGAACCGCTGAGTAATTTGGATGTGCAAGTGCGGCTGCATCTACGTCGAGAGATTAGAGAGATTTTGAAAGACACTCACACTACTGCAATTTTTGTCACCCATGATCAAGAAGAGGCGCTGGCGATTTGCGACCAAGTAGCAGTGATGCATCAGGGGAAAATTGAACAGCTTGATAACCCCGAAGCGTTATACCGCTATCCTGCCTCTCGCTTTGTCGCTGAGTTTGTGACGCAAGCTAATTTTTTATCGGCACAGCGCCATAGCTCTATTTGGCAGACTGAGGTAGGAAGCTTTTCAATTAAGCAGGATCTTGCGGAGGAGACAGGAGCTTTGATGATTCGGCAAGAAGATTTAAAGCTGCACCCTAGCCCAGAAAGTCAAATTGTGGTACGCGATCGCCATTTTCTAGGACGTGACTACGCTTATTGGGTGCAAACGCCCTCAGGAACGATTTTACAGGCGCGCTTATCATCAGGCACGATCGCAGTTGGCGATCGGGTCAACTGTCTTGTCAATCCCGATGCAGTTAGATTGTTTCCTTCAGGTCAACAACCTAGTTAACAGGCTCTACAGTACTCACACGCTAGCGTAGAAGCTTCACGGCATCCTTCATGGCTTCATCGCAGCTACTTAACCCAACCCCGCAGTATAAAGTTCTAGTAAAACTACTGGGGAATTAAAAATTTGTTAAAGAATTCTTAAAGTTGCCATGAGATTCATATCAAGGCACAAATTGAGTTCGCTTCACATTCATTTAGGTTTAGATATGGTATCAGAACTTCAAACGTTACACACTTTGGGTTCAGAAGCTGGCATTCCAGCGCTGGATGACACTGTTAATTTTTCTCGCGTACTGACGAAAATCGGAGACTATGCGGGCGCAGGTTCAGAAATTAGTGCTTACGACCCAATCACTAAGCAGCTGTTCGTGGTTGCAACGGGGCCCATAATCGAAATTCTAGATCTAAGCAACCCCAGCAACCCGACCCTAGTTAAAGCCCTGGATTTTTCTGACTTTGGTGATGCCAGTAGCGTTGCGGTGAGTAATGGGCTGGTTGCAGTTTCGATCGTTTCTACAGTCAGTACCGATCCGGGTAAAGTTCTCTTTCTAGACGCTCAGGGTGAAATTCTAAAAGAGATTACCGTTGGATCGGGACCGGATATGCTAACTTTCACTCCCGATGGCAAAAAGGTTTTAGTTGCCATTGAAGGAGAACCCAGCAGCTATAATCAACCCGATTCGATCGATCCAGTGGGGGAAGTTAGCATTATTGATCTCTCAAATGGTGTTGACAATGCAACGGTTTCCAGCGCTGGATTTGAATCGTTTAACGATCGCAAGGCAGAATTGCAGGCAAAAGGTGTCCGCATCACGGGACCCAATGCCAGCGTTGCTCAAGACCTAGAGCCAGAATACATTGCTATTTCGCCCGACAGCAAAACGGCTTGGGTAGCATTACAGGAAAACAACGCGATCGCGATCGTAGACATTGCCACTGCCACCGTCACTGATATTTTGCCGCTCGGTCTCAAAAATCATTCACTCCCTGGCAATGGACTTGATGCTAGTGATAGAGATGGCAAAATTAACATTCAAAACTATCCTATTTTTGGTTTGTACCAGCCTGATGGCATTGCTCGGTTTACTGCTGCTAATGGACGCACCTACATCGTTACAGCTAACGAAGGCGACGGTCGCGACTACGACGGTTTTGCAGATGAAGTTCGGGTGGGTAGCAGTCGCTATGTGCTTGATCCGACGATTTTTCCGAATGCTGCCGCCTTGAAACAAAACACTGCGCTCGGTCGTTTAACCGTTTCTAGCTCTTCTGGCGACTTAGATGGTGATGGCGATTTTGAACGCATTGAAGCTTTTGGCGCTCGCTCTTTCTCCATCTTTGATGCCAGTATTAAGCAGGTCTTCGATAGCGGTGACCAGTTTGAGCGCATCACAGCAGCAGCATTGCCGACTAACTTCAACTCCAATAGCGAGAACGACAGTTTCGACACCCGTAGCGACAATAAAGGACCTGAACCCGAAGGTATTGCGATCGGCAATGTTAACGGACGGGTTTATGCATTCGTTGGTCTTGAGCGAGTCGGCGGGGTCATGACTTACGATGTTACGAATCCCGAAAAACCAACGTTCGTGGATTACACAAATAGCCGCGATTTTACCGCCGAAGTCGCGACTGACGCTGCTCCAGAGGGTGTCGCGTTCATTTCTGCCAACCGCAGCCCCAACGGTAAGCCGCTGTTAATTGTGAATTACGAAGTCAGTAACAACACTGCCATCTACGAATTTACACCGCCGCCTGCAACAGGCAAGGGTGGACAAGATGGCTTTGTCGTTCAGCAAGGTGATGGCACTGCCACAATTTCAGATTTTGGCGGCATTGGTACGGGCGTGAATCCGTCGGCAGCAACTCGTGCCGAAGTTGATACCATCAAGTTTGTAGGGGCGGGTTTAACAGCGCGGAACCTACTGCTCGATCAAAAGGGTAGTGATTTAGAACTGACGTTTGAGGGAGTTTCTGATACCAAAGTTGTCCTCAATGATTTTGCCCTCGAAAATTTGGACAATTTGCAGAAAGCTACTGGCGCTTCTGTCGATTTAGGCAACCTCCTATTTGAGGGACAAACCAAGATTGAGGATAGCTTTGATGTCTTCAACCGCAACTGGAATTTCGATCGCATCTTTAACCGCAACTCTGTCACCTTCTTAAATGACTTGGATAATGACATTGAAGGCTTTAATTCCTCCAATGATGTCATTAACGGTCAGGGTGGCGACGATCGCCTCTCTGGTTTGGGTGGCGACGACCTGCTGCGGGGTGGCGAGGGCAATGACTACCTAGATGGCGGTCAGGGCGACGATGTTCTCACGGGCGGTGAAGGCAATGACTGGCTGATCGGTGGCAAAGGGAACGATTTCTTGCACGGCGGTAGCGGCAGAGACGTGTTTGCTTTAGCGAAAGGAGCCGGGACTGATACCATTGCTGACTTTGAGGTGGGCAATGATTTGCTTGCACTGTCTAAAGGTTTGAGCTTCGATCGCCTTTCGATTCTTCAAGGAATTGGCGATCGCGCCGATGACACAGTGATTAGTCTAAAAAATGGACAAGAGGCGATCGTATTCTTAACGAATATAAAGGCAAATACTATCACTCATTCATCGTTCATCTTGGCTTAAAACTTCGTCAGAAACGACAAGGGGGAGTGCTGAGCGCTCCCTTTTTTTTGGCATTGCTGCATGAAAGGATGAATCTGCTCAAATCCCCTTTCCTTTAGAGGATGTCTGAGAAGTCTAGATTGCTATCCGATCCGCCCCCTAAATCCCCCATTCTGGGGGACTTTGAAGGAGCATTGGTTCGGAAGTCCTGCCCCAGAATGGGGGGTGGGGGGCGAGTGTAAGAATCTTTGATACTTCTCAGACATCCTCTTAGGAGCGGGGTTAAAGAAAAACGGTGTTCTTCGCTTATTGGGCAATGAGTGTCAATTCATGGTCTAACCAGTTTTGAAACAATCGATCGAGAATAATTTGACGAATCTCAGGCGTAAGCCTTGCAGGGATAAATTCTTCAACCATTAACAGGATATAGCTTTGTTCAGCCTGAACTGGTCCAATTACCTCGCCAGTATTAGCGCCTAAGAGAATAGCTGCAATTTCTGGAGTAAAGCTCCATCGATATAGTTTTCCTGCATAGCCAAACTGGAGACGACGCTGTTCATCTAAGTCGTAAAGGTGTGCTGCCTCATAAAAGCCGATTTCGTTTTCTTCAATTTGGTAAAGCAATTCCTGGGCAAGCTGAAGATAGGGCACAGCTAACTGATAGAGTAAAACTTGCTCAAATTCAAGCTGATGTTCAACAAAGTATTTTTCAATCTCATGACCAAAGAGTGATTCTGCCAATTTTGCTGCAATTAGACGATCGCTAATTCCAGCTTCCCAATCTTCTGGTGTCATTAACTGCTCGTTTAACCACGAAAAGGTTGCCGTTGCACTTTCCAAGTGCCTTTGATGCCGCTGGCGATCGGCTTCAGCTTGAATTTCGTCTGCGGTCACGGTGATGCCTTTTGCCTTTACCGTTTCGCTGATAATTTGTTGAGACAGTACCCGTTTATAAATGTCCTTTAAGATGATTTCTCGTTTTAAGAAATCAACAATGGCTTCGGGTTGAAGAGATTGCACTGATGAACAAAGCATGGCTTAAGATGATAATGTTAAATTTGAATAAATTAACGTCGATAGACCCGATGAATTAACAGTGTTGAGAACGATCGCTTGAATTCTACTACCGCCTGATCGAATTAAAGTTGCATCAAAGCTCCCGTTTCCATCTGAGTCAAAGACTTCAAATACAATATTTTGCAAAGCTTTGGCACGATTAGCGATATTTTTTGCTACTTGAATTACATCACCTTCGGCGGCATCAAAATCTATAATCACATTGGCTAAGGTGAGGTCAGTGACTCCCTTATTCAAGACAAACCGATCAGCGCCATCGCCGCCAGTTAGCCAGTCTTGACCCAAGCCACCGATCAGGACATCATCACCCTTGCCGCCATTCAACCAATCATCTCCCTGCCCACCTCGGAGAATATCATTGCCTGCGCCTCCAGTCATCCAATCATTGCCACCTTTGCCCCATAAATGGTCATGCCCACGATCGCCCCACAGTTGATCGTTGCGCCGTCCTCCTCGAATAAAATCGTTAAATCTGCGACCTTTGACAAACTTCCCATCTTGATGAAACTGACTAGAAAAACTCACGGCACTGATTAATATCGGTAATGTGGCGATCGCAGAAACCAGTGAGCTATCAGAACTAGAGATTAGGGAAGATGGAGCAGGGGATACATCAATGATTAACTCCTTAGGCTGGTTAGGAGATACGTTGGTAGTTGACTCTGTAGGCTGATTAGATGGCTCAGGGGATGGCTCAGGGGATAGCTCAGGGGATGGCTCAGGGGATGGTGCTGCAACGCTAGTGCTGACAGTTGCTCCATCAGGAGAAGACGTGGCGATCGCGCTGCCGCTACTTGATGTTGCACCAGGCGTATAAATCTGCTCACTGCTTGTGGTTTGGGAACCATCTAATTCAGTTGTGGTCGCAGTTGAGCTACTCCCTGCACCTTCTGTAGAAACGAAAGAACTACTAGAACTAGAACTTTGACTATACTTTTGACCCGAGTCAGATATAAACCAATCTAGTTTAGTCATGGCGATGCACCTCTCTTGTTCAATTATGGTTTACCACCAATAACTCTTTCTCTCAGTAGCTCTAACTGAATAGGTATCGTTACCATTGGAGGCGTAGGCAGTTCCTTTTGCGTAGGCGGTACTATGACCTGAAACATATCCTTGATAAAGATTAGCCTGAGTATCTGTGAAGGTTTGGGTAAACTGACCTACTGCAATAGCATTGGCATTAGCAGCACTTAAATTGTATGAAGCATAGGTATTGACATTGACAGCAGCAAATAATCCTCCCTGAACTTGATCAGTTTTATGAACGTCAATTGAAATTAGATAATTCAGGTCATCAACTTCCATCAATACTTTCCTCACTGCGGCACTAATAAGCATTCAGAATGCCTCTGGTAATCAAAGATAGAAAATCACTGAAAGTCATTTTTTATTTAACTTTCAGTGACTTTCTTAAGCTTTAAGCTTTCCTCAGTTTCTTGAGAACGAGTCACACTATAGTGTCAATTCTCAAGAGGAAATGAAAACCTAAAAACTAGTAACCAGTTCCCGCAATGGCTACACCATTTGAATGAGAGCTGAAAGGAGTAGTGTTAGCGTTGTTGAAGGTTTGGGTAAACGTGCCATAGCCGTAGGCATTAGCATCCGACTCAGATGTAGCCAAATGACCCTTAGCATAGGTGTTCACATAGGCATTCTTGTAAATGTTGAGGTACTCATTGAAGTAGATGTGGCTAAAATCATAGCCCAGATTGAATCCTCCAGATAAGTCAGTAGATTCGGAGGAAACTTCGTTCAGGTAGTTAAGATCAGAAATCAACATGAGATTGCTCCTTGTTTGTTGTTTAAGAATCACGAATCAGCGAGTTGTAACTTCGTTCAAGGGACTAACAAATTTGTAACTCAACTTGAACGATTACTTCTTAAGAATAGGGTCTTCTTTTTAGTTTGACTTGCCATTTTGGCAGATTCTTTCAGGTTAATTACAGGTTAATTACACGGATAAAATTTCATGGGAAATTGTCTGCAATAAAGCTTTTTCAAGAACTCATTGCAGACAATTCATTCAGGTTATTCGACTACAAAGTCATTACATCCATCGGGTGAGCCAAGACGGCAAATAGGATTGAGCGCGACTTCCGCCTCGTACACTATTGATTTGGGTTCGATCGCCTTCTTTTTCTAGAGGCTCTAAACAACTTAAGTCATTAATTCGGTTAGCCAAAGAGAGATTGGAGTTCACTCGGCGATCGCTCAATCTATTGTCTTTTATAATACGAGCATACGTTCGGTAAGGAATGTAGTCGATTGGGTTATAACCAATCGAATGCAGCATTAAGACACAAGCCCAGGAATACTTGCCATCAACGATCGCCTCAATGACTTGAGTCATTTGTTCAGAAGTCATGATTCTGCCAGATTGCAGAGTCGCACGGTTTTTGGATTGATTAAAGCTAACGTTCATAGTATCAATCTTAGAATGAAGAATGTGGGGGCACAGGAGTAAAGCATTGCAAAGCATTTGCAGTCAGGTTTCGGAAACGCAACCGAGAGTTTGATGCAAATGCTTTGCTTCTATAGAACGGTTTACAGAGAAAGACCGTTTTTTTGCAGTTGCTTCAGTGGCTCAAACAAAATGTCAACAATGCGTCGCTGACGGGTGACAATTTCGGCAGTTGCAGTCTGTCCGGCTTTAAGCAAGGTAGCTTGTGTGCCAATAGTAGACTGATCGAGTGCAACTTCAATGCGGTAACCAGAGCCTAGCTGTTCGTCTATTGTGGCATCAGGAGCAATGAACAAAACTTTCCCAGAAACCGTTCCATAGCGCTGGTAAGGAAAAGCATTAAACTTCATCCTAACGGTCATTCCTTTTTTAACAAAGCCCGCTTCCTGATTAGGTAAAAAGGCTGATAAAACTAACGATGCTCCATTCGGCATAATTTCGGCGAAAGTTTCACCCGGTTTCGTTACTTCTCCAATGTTATGCACATTTAGATCAGTGACAATGCCGTTTACCGGAGCATGAATAAACTTATACTTCAGCTTAGTTTTAGCTGCCTTCAGGGAATTTTCAGTTGCTGCAATTTTGGATTGTAACTGGCTGACTTGAATAGTTAACTGCTGCAATTTTTGTTGGGCTTCAAGCTGGCTCTGTTGCCCTTCTGCTTCTGCTTGTGCGAGTTTAGCTTGCAGTTGGGCGCCTGAAGCTGAGACTTTTTGCAAATTTCCTTGGTTTTGGGTAACAGTTTGTTGGCGTTGCCGCAAGGTTTGCTCCACTTCAAATAAATGATCCTGGGCGATCGCTCCTTCGTCTACTAGGGGTTGGAGGCGGTCAAGACGACTCTGATAAGCAGTCATCTCAGCTTGCAAATCGGTGAGGAGTTGGCGGTAGGTATTAGCATCGGTCTGAACCTCAGCGATCGCTGCCACTTGAGACTGCATTTGCGCAGCCGAAATAGCTTGCCTCGTCTGCATTTCTAGTTGAGCTTGAGCAATTAATCCTTTCGTCTGTATTAATTCCAGTTGATCTGCTTGAATGCTTTCCTGCAAGCCTGCAATTTCGTTGAGTTCTAACCGCTGATCTAATTCAGCCAGTATTTGTCCTGCTTCTACCCTCTCCCCTGCTCGAATCAAAACCCTGGATACCTCAGCTTGGGCAGTCGGTTGAACTTTGTAAACCTCGCCCTTAGGAATCAGTTTTCCGGCGGCAGTGCTAACTTCTTGAATTTGTCCAAACCATGCCCAAGCCGCAAAGACAGAGCAAAATAAAACTCCGGCTGCTGCTAGATGCCAAGGTAAATTTGAGGATGGACGATCGAGCACGTTTTGAAGCGTTGGACTCCAATGGAGATCGGAGGGAGGGTGACCCGGTGTAGGAGGGTGGACTGAAGGCGTTGGCGCAGGGGTAAAATTCTCTGGGACAACCCTATCAGGAGCAGCGATCCCACCGTGAATTGACTTTGCTTCGCGATCGCCCAGAGGCGCAAAGGTGACTGCCCTTAAATCAGCGATCGCAAGTTGTTGGGATAAATAATATCTACGAGAGGGCGTAGAATCTGTATCGACTAAAGAATCGCCTAAAAAGTTGTGCAAACGCATAGAGGTATTCCTTTTGATAAAAGTGAATAAACTTTAGATGCCCATCTGTTTCAAATATTGAGTTGATGTATCGCCAATTTCACAGGTCTAGCTGTTGCTGCGCCAAATGATAATAAAGACCGTGAGAAGCAATTAATTCGGTGTGCGTTCCTTGTTCAACAAGATTGCCTCGATCAATTACTAAAATATTGTCTGCATTGCGAATAGTAGACAAACGATGAGCAATGACAAAGACAGTGCGTGTCTCTCTAGAAGATTTGCCACTAATTTGCATTAAATTGTGTTGAAAGCGGCTTTCAGATTCAGTATCCAAAGCGCTTGTCGCTTCATCTAGAATTAAGACCCGGGGATGCGTTAGCAGTGCCCTCGCGATCGCAATTCGCTGCCGTTGTCCTCCCGATAAGCAAACGCCTCGTTCTCCCACTTTAGTGCTGTAGCCAAGGGGCATATTTTGAATAAATCCATGTGCCTCAGCTAGCTTTGCAGCTTCTACAGCCTGTTCTAAAGAGTATTCTGAGCGGTAGAGCGTAATATTTTCTAAAATTGTTCCTGAAAAGAGAAAACATTCCTGAGGAACAACTCCAAACTGCGATCGTAAGGATTGCTGTGAAACATGACGAATATCATGTCCATCAATCAGAACTCGCCCATGATTAGGTTGATAAAGACCTTCCAAAAGATTAACTAAAGTAGTCTTCCCAGAGCCGCTACGCCCGACAATGGCAATCATTTGCCCTGCCTCAGCCTCAAAAGAAATGTTTTGGAGTGTATTTCGCTCCTCATCTTCACTGTACCGAAACGTAACGTTCTCAAAACGGACATTACCCCGCAAGCAAGGCAGCATCAATAAAGACTGTCCAGGTGTGGCTTCAGGCGCAGTTTCAAACACATCATCAAGCCGCTCAATGGAAATCAAGACATCTTGCAATTCATCCCACAGATTAGCCAAGGCAATAATAGGGCTAATGACGTAGCCCATCATCATATTGAACGCAACAAATTGCCCAATGGTCAGTTGATCTTGAATCACCAGTGTTGCGCCATACCACAGCAACGCCGTGCTACCGATGCCATTAATCAAACCGTTCATTGCTTGCAGCTTAATGCCTAGCTTTTGCCCCCGAAACTGGGTATTCATCTGACGAGTTAAATGATCTTCCCATCGCCATCGTATCTCTCGTTCCGACGCGACCGCTTTAATGGTATTAATACCCGTCATCATTTCTACTAAAACTGAGCTTTGGTCAGTTGTTTCTTTGAAGATCTCTCGCGATATCTGTCGCAGCATTGGGGTTGCCGCCAAGGTGAGCAGCAGGATGGGCGGAATCAGCAGCAGCACCAGCATGGTCAGCCGCCAGTTGTAGTAGAGCATTAGCCCCAAGTAAATAAACCCAGTTAAAAAGTTTAACCAAGCTAAGACAACCTGCTGAATCAAAAATCTTTGAATCTTCTGATTTTCTTGAACGCGAGTCAGAATATCACCGACTCGTCGAGCTTCAAAAAACTTTAGGGGCAAAGAGAGCGTATGGCTAATGAAGCCACTAATTAAAGTCAAATCCAGACGATTTGATAAAAAGCTCAGCAGGTATTGCCTGACCAAAGATAAACCAATGTTTCCAAAAGTAAAGAGTAGTAGTCCTAGAGCAAAAACATTTAAAGTGTTAAGGCTTTTCTCAACCACAACGCGATCGAGAATCACTTGAGTTAGCAAAGGGGTAATTAATCCAAAAACCTGAATCAGCACAGAGAAAAAGATGATTTGTGCAATCAGGGATCGGTAGGAAAATAACGTTCCAAAATAGCGTCCAAATGAGGATTTTTGAGTTTCAGATTCGGATAGTTTCGCCGTAGGTTCTAGCAACAAAGCATAACCTGTCCAATGCTCTTGAAAAACCGCGCGCGTAACGCGACGGCGACCCAGCGCCGGATCTGCCAGGATGACTTGATCCCCTTTGATTTGATAGACAACAACGTAGTGCATTCCTTCCCAGTGGGCAATCCAGGGCTCGGTTTGTTCTGCCATCCGCACTAGATTAGCTCGCACAGGTCGAGCGTGAAAGCCGACATTTTCTGCTGCGTTGGCTAATCCTTTCAGCGAGGTACCCGATCGCCCGACATTGGCTCGCTCTCGTAAAACATGGATGGGAAGAGGATTATCCCAATAAGCACAAAGCATTGCCAAACAAGCGGCACCGCAATCAGAAGAGCTTTGCTGCTCTATCCAGGGGTAGCGCTGTAGAAAGTCGGAGAGATGGCGTTTTAGGGGTTTTGGAAAAGCGATCGCTTCTCGCTCTGATGGGGTGGCTTCTAGCTGAGAAGGAATTTTCTGTTTGTGTAGATAGTGGTGCAATTGAGGCGATCGCGCCACGCTCGGCTTTGTAGAAGGTTTTGATGTAGAAGGCTTTGATACAGGCTGAGACTCCGCATCCCCATCTAACGCCGACAGGTTTAAGGTAGGAATAATGGCATTAGCAGCTTGCCACTGATTAAAAGGTAAGACATAAACTCGTAAGTCGGTTTGGGCAACCCAATGGGGTGGAGTGGCTTCTGGATAGCCCCAATGGGTAGGAATCAGATCTCCAGAACTTAATGAATGGACATCGTCTGCCGCCTCATCTGCCGCCTTGAAAATTTTGCCCTGCCGCAGCCAAAAATGACCTGTATCAGCAGGCGTGGCGTGGGTTAAAGATTCACCCGCAGCTATCTGCTGTTCTGTTAATAGAGATGTAAATTGCTTAAGCTGATGACTCGAACAAGATTCCAGTGAAGTAGCCGTCTTGAAAAAAATTACCCGTTCTCGCTGGAGCGCAGCTTGCTGTAAATGCGATCGCAGCAGTGGATATTTTTCTAACAAAGGTGCGAGTTGATTTGCCGCCAGCCGAGCAATCTGAACGCTTCCCACGGCGATCGCCCGGTAGGGAAAGGGCGTAGGACTCAATAAATGATCTGCCCCAAACCCACTATTTACATCTAATAACATTGCTGTTACTGATCGGGGGTGATGCTCGCCTTGGCAAAGCAAGCGCACCTGACCCTGACAAATCAAATAGAAATCTGAGACGACATTGTTTAAGTCTTCTGGCGAAGGCACCAGAATGTCATCTCCTAATTGAAAGTAGCTAACTTCAAATGCTTGAATAATTTGCGAAATAACACTTGCATCAACCTGGCTTGCCGTCAGCAGTTGGGCGATCGCTGACGGGTTTTCTAAGGATTCTGAAGGTCGGAGAGTAAAATTTAAACCTCTCACCTTAAGATTATGGCTCATGACCAAACCTCATTAGTTGTAAAACCCTAAAATCAACTCAGCTTCCACATTTCCGGTACCACCTAAAAACGTAGACAAAAATACTTTTCTTCATAAATAAAACGGAACACCAAGCTAGTCTTCCAAATCAAAAATTTGGAATAAAAGAACTAATCGATTAGCAGAACCGTGATCCTACAAAAGCGAATAACTGACGAACAAACAAATCTACCGCTTCTATGATTAACATTGCCTGAACTCAATGATTCTGCATTGCTAATCAAAAGCACGAACTTACGAAAATCTTTAAAGATCAAGGAATCAGTGAAGATAAAAAAGCTAACTAGCCTTGATCATCCTTGAGATATCTGAGAATCAATGAATCAGTACACTGTCGATACCGAAATACTGACGGTGTAAAGTCAAAATGCGTTCGGTAGGGGTAGATGCCATTGTGAGAACCTCATTTAATGCAATGATGGTCAATAATTTCAAAACTACCAATGAGTTAAACCTGCTGGGTTCAACTCGATCTTTGAATTAATCTAGATTTCCGTGAAGCTGAAACCGATTGTGCAAGATCGATCTGCAACATTGGTCACATAATATCAGAAATCAAAATAAAAGCTAGTGACTCTACGGACAACTAAAGTGACAAAGCAGTGACAAAACATAGCTGTACTACCATGAATCTCTGCCAGCACCAGAACATTTCTCAGTCAAACTCTTGAGCTTTTATCCTTTAACAGACAAGGATTGAGCAATTTTTTGCCCGTTTTCTGTTTATTCGCTAAAAATTCAAATAAAGCAATTGTTTCGAGATAGGAATTTCAAAGAATTCATCGATTCTTCACAGAAAACCAGAGAAATTCACAGTTTCTTCATAAAGAATTCTATCGTTGAAGGTAAATGTAAAATCCGATACTTAGTAGTGTTAGCTTTGATAACTTAATTTAACAGTGTATAAGAAAATACTACTCTTACTTAACTTTTCCGTCTCACCTGAAAGGAAAAAGATAAGAACTAAAGGATCAGAATGGGTAAAACAGTTTTTATAAATTCTTTATGAGGAAGAGGGAGGGTTTACACTCCTCTTACGAAAGTCCAGCTAATTTATATTAACTTGAAGGCTAACGTTCAGACACTTCAGCAATTGTAACTAAATAAGTTGCTGAAGTTTCAATACTTAACTTACTTTTTAACAGGAAATGTTATGAAAGAAACAAGTCAGTATTTAAGTACTATTACAGACTCAAAGCAAACTTTACTAAAATCTTCTTATTTGAGTAAGAAAGATGCGATCGCCTTAATGCCTGGTCAGACTCGGGGTTTAGGGGGGATTGCCACAGTTAGATCTAGTAATGCACTAGAAGCTAGTAAAGCCAGAGCAATTTCTACAGAAAGTTTTATCTTTAACAACTTCAATCAACCAGCGATCGCGGCTCAAAGCGACACGGTGACTAATAGTGTTGTATTCAGTGAAACTGGTAAGGTGCTTGCTGTGGCGATCGCAGATGCATTTTTCGGTCTAAATCCCATTACCAATAAAGACATTGGACTGAGCAGCGTCACGGCTGAGGTCATTAGTGAAGGAACCAGCTTTAAAGGAGTAGCTGAGGGATTTGCTACTGTTGCAGGTGCTTTCTTCGTCCCGGCAGGAGAAACGTTCTCGTTTAACTTTTCAGGATTTTTGCAGATGAACACAAGTTTGCAAAATGCAGACACTCAAGCAGCAAATACCCTCGGTAGAATTGCGTTTGGTGTATACGATGTCACTCGTAAACCTGTCCGCTTAGACTTTTTAGAAGTGACAGGTGGCTTAGATACACCGGGTCATCGGGATTTCTTAAATTTTCAAATCAGTAATAGTAAGAAATGCAGTAATATCAGCCTGGACTGGCAGCAAACTGGTTTTACCCTACAAACTGGCAAGCTAGAAGAATCGGCTCTTGTCTCGGTTGTCGGAGAATATAAAACTCAACCTTTTACGCAAGATACGCTTTTAGTAGTAGGAGACTTCAGCAATGGGTTGAAGCAATCTTCTGAGCTATCTGGTCACCCCAAATATCGACTTAATCAGAATCACTCAGCTTTTAAACCTCAGAAGGAGCGATCGCACATGGGAACCAGTCAGCCTTCTAAGAGAAAAATGTGTTCCAACTCAGCAGCGTAAGAAATTTTAAGCAAAGGTTTAAGTGATGAGAAAAATGGAATTAGCATTAAATCCTGCCTAAAGATAGAAGATTTCAGAGTTAGCTTTAACTCATACTTCTAAAATTTAGTCCGTCTACTTCGGGCAAACTAGGGAGGTTTCTATCGCTACGCAATTTTTACATCATCCGTTAGGTGACTCGCCTGCTGCACTTTTACCAAGGTCAGTTTCAGATGTCTTGACACAGGCGATCGCAGCGGCTGATTTTTGCACGAGTCATGCTGCCGAAATTGATTGCCATGGCAAATACCCGCGTCAAGAATTCCAGCAGCTTGCTGAGATGGGTTTGTTAACTGCGCCCTTGCAACCAAGTCTAGGAGGCGTAGGCTTAGGAATTGATACTCATACTCTTCATGAGACACTTGTTATTCTTCAACAGATCGGTCGCGGCAATTTGGCAGTTGGGCGGATTTATGAAGGACATATCAACGCACTTCAACTAATTCAAACTTTTGGAACAGCAGCACAAATCAAGCAATATGCCAATGATGTCCGCGATCGCAATAAAGTGTTTGGCGTGTGGAATGCAGAAGCCGGAGATGGCGTTAAGCTCATTCCTCTAGGCAATGGGCGATATCGTTTAGAGGGATCTAAAACATTTTGCTCGGGCGTTGGTTGTGTCGATCGCCCTTTTGTAAACGGGGCATTGCCCGATGGACGTTGGCAAATGTGCATTGTGCCAATGGATGAAGTAGTCACTTTAAGCGATTCAACCTGGTGGCAACCGAGCGGGATGAAAGCGACTGCTAGTTACAAAGTTGACTTTAGCAGCGTCGAACTAGACGAGCGATCGTTGATTGGTCAACCCGATGACTACCATCGCCAGCCCTGGCTATCGGGAGGTGCAATTCGTTTTGCTGCGGTGCAATTGGGCGGAGCAGAGGCACTGTTCAATACGACACGTCAATATTTACACGACCTTAAAAGAACTACTGATCCCTACCAAGAGGTGCGACTGGGGCAGATGGCGATCGCTTTAGAAAGCGGTAACCTTTGGCTACAAGGTGCAGCTGCCCGGTTTTCTCAGCACTCGTCTATCTTTGGCGGTGATCCCAGCAAAGCACAACCTGAAGCTGATCGTCTAGTGGCTTATGCCAATATGGTACGAACTGCGATTGAGCAAATCTGTATGGACATGATGCAGCTTTGTGAGCGATCAATCGGTACGCGGGGTTTACTGCCGCCGTATCCTATGGAGCGGATCATTCGAGATTTAACACTCTATTTACGGCAACCCGCCTTTGATGCTGTTTTGGCAGACGTAGGCAAATACGCTTTGCGCCAGACTGCTCCCGCTCAACAACTATGGGAGTCGCAGAATGATTGAGTCTGCGCTAAAGAATCCTACTGTGCTACCACTCTATTCAGTAGAAGCAATCGCCACGAGTCCTGTTCTGATCGTTGCACCCCACCCAGATGATGAGTGCTTAGGATGTGGAGGAGCAATCGCGCTGCTGCGATCGCTAGGTTGTAACGTTCACATTCTTGTCATGAGTGATGGCACAATGTCTCACCCCAATTCTCAACAATATCCGGCGACAGCACTGCGATCGCTACGAGAACAAGAAACGCGCTCAGCAATGACAACTTTAGGAGTAGATATCAATCAGATTACCTTTTTAGGACTACCCGATAGCGCTGTTCCAATTTCAACAAAGGCAGAGTTTAGCGCTGTAGTATTAACGTGTCAGCGCTACCTGAAGGCGATCGCTCCGCAGACTGTTTTTTTACCTTGGAGACAAGACCCCCACGCAGATCACCGCGCTACTTGGCAAATACTGACCTCTGCTCTAATATCACCTTATCCTAGATTGATCGAATACCCAATTTGGGACTGGGACCTGACCCAGCGTGGAGATAGAGGAGATTTTAGTTCACTGAGAGCTTGGAGGCTAGATATTCAAGCCGTAAGAAAATTGAAGCAAGACGCAATCGCCACGTACCGTTCCCAAGTCACTGATTTAATTAGTGATGATCCTCTAGGATTTCGACTCTCTGCTGAAATGTTGACCCACTTTAACCAACCCTGGGAACTGTACTTGGAAGAAGCATACACCGAAAAATCTATACCCGCGAAATAGCCATGAACCCATCCCAACCGCAATCTTTACCCCCCAGCTACTTTGAAAAAATGTACAGGGAAAACCCTGACCCATGGCAGTTTGAAACCAGTGAATACGAAAGAAAAAAATATGCTACAACGATCGCCACTCTTCCTAAGTCTCGCTATCGTTCTGCCTTTGAAATTGGTGGCTCTATCGGTGTTCTGACCGAAAAATTAGCCGATCGCTGTGATGCTTTATTATCTATCGATGTCTCTGAGACTGCTCAGGCAAAAGCAATTCAAAGGTGCCAAAACTTTCCCCAGGTTCGTTTTCAAATCATGCAAGTTCCTCAGCAATTTCCTGATGAATCATTTGACCTAATTTTAGTTTCAGAAGTGGGTTATTACTTATCATGGCAAGACTTACATCAAACTCAAACCCATATTCTTAATCATTTACAGGTAGGTGGAAATTTGCTTTTAATTCATTGGACTTTGTATGCAGAAGATTATCCTCTAAGTGGTGATGACGTTCATGAGTCATTCCTAAATCTATCCCCTCAACCGTTGCAACATGTGGTTGGTCAGCGAGAAGAGCAATATAGATTAGATCTGTTTGAACGAGTTAGCTAAGTTATCTTTTGACGAGTAGGGCGCTAGGTTAGAAACACAAAATTTCGTAGGGTAGCTTGTCATTGCAAGTCTTAATTGCTGCTCTTGACGAAGACGGTTAATTCTTAGGCGTAGGTCGGCGATCGCCCGTTTAATTTCGACGGGCTTCCAAGTCTTTTGCCAATTGCCCTCTTGCATCTGTTGCTGCTCAACTAACATGAATAACTCAGCAAAGGAACCAGCTTTTACCATTGCCTGATTTAACCACAGAGCGTTAACTTGAAGCAAATTGGCGATCGCTCTGATCTCTTGAGCTTTGGGCGGAAAGCCATCTAGCGTGCATCTCCACAGACTGCGCAGATTTTTTCGTCCCCACCAACGAGTTTCCAAGGCAGCAGCAGATTCTACTAAGTAAGGCTGATGTTGCTGCCCCAAGTCGGTCCATTGACTCAACTGATTTGCCATTCCGTTATCCGTTCGTCCTTGCCGACGCATAGACGTAAACACTCGTACCTGTGAACTATGACAAAACCGAGCGCCAACTCGAACCAGAGCTTGATAAAACGCTACATCTTCAGGGGTACGAACTGATGGCATTCCTCCAGCGATCGCATACATTTCGGCAGTGACCGCCAAACTTGCTCCGCCGTGCTGATGATGTCGGGGTAGACAGTCAAAGGGATCAGGATCAATGTAGGCTTCTAGCTCAACACTAAGATATCCGTAGCCAACTGCTCGTAGATAACAGGCACGAGTATGAGTATCTAGCAAAGCACGATCGTTACGATCGGTCAACAGTCTTCCAGAGACAGCATCCGCACCTCTATGGATCTCCTCCAAGGTAGCAGCAATCCAGTTAGGTGCAACGCGAGTGTCGCCATCAGTCGAGGCAATTAAGCCGCGATTGTGCCCTAATTGAACCAAACGATAATAGGCTTCATCCATTAAAAGTTGTCTAACCCGCCCAATGTAAGCCTGCGCATGGGGCAACTCTATTTCTACAACATGCAGCACAAATGTAGGGTATTGTTCGGCAAACCGACGGGCGATCGCAGCTGAATTATCCCTACAATTATTAGCCAAAACAATCACTTCATATGAATCTGGGTCTAATGGGCAACCCTGAAAATTCACTTGATGGACTAAAGCCAATAAGGTAGATTCTATAGTCTCCGCTTCGTCACGAACCGGGATAATGACGCAGATATTACACTGAGACAGAGGACGAACTTTCACAAGAGGTTGCACAGAGCGATCGCTCAGTAAGCATGGCAAACGTTCTGCCATTGCTGGCAAGCAATCACTTTCCATAAAGTCTCTTTCCTAAGTTAGGTAATTTTGCTAGATCTTAATCGCTCAATATTCTAATGAGGTAAATCCTACTACTACAAAATTACTGTCCTAACTGACTTCGTGAATCTATCTTTTGGACGATCAGACGCACAAAGTCGACTGTGGCAATCCTAAATAATAGACGGGCACCGCCAAGTATATTTGCTTACATTGACAAGATAGGTAGTGTTCTAGACGTGTGAAAATGAGGAAGAATCAAACAGATGATTTTTCGGCGTTGCTGCTCGAAGGTATGAATTTCATAGGGATCTCGCGGCGCAATGCCCTAATGGAACTTAAAAATATTGATGTACACATCATAGCTACTGAAAATCATAGAGATTTAAGCCCTTATTAGCTGCACATAAGCTACTTGATAAAGCACTCATTTACCTAGCTTTTTAGCTAAAGTCGCTGTTTCATCGAATTTGAACATTGCTGAATGAGAGTATGAATCTGCTCAAAGCCCCTTTCCTTCAGGAGAGGGGTTGGGGGAGAGGTCTATTCGCTGCGTTGCCAACTCAACCTAACCCCTAGCCCCTTCCCTAAAAGGGCAGGGGAACCGGATTTTCATACTACAATTCAGCAACGTCGGTTTTTATGCTGTAATTTAGCAACGCTTCCCCTCATGGGCATTAGAGGTGTAAGTAGTTTTTGATCTGTTGGGCGATCGCTGATGGAGATTGATCGATCTCAACCGCGATCGCATTGGGGGGTTCTTCTAACGCATCGAATTGAGTTCTTAATAGATTAGCTTTCATGTAATGTCCTTGGCGCTGCGTCAGGCGTTGTTCAATAAGTTCAAAAGAGCCTTTCAGATAAACAAATTTTACCTGCTCTGAGGGTTCACCCAAAACCTGACGATAGGCTGCTTTGAGAGCAGAACACGCAAGAATGAGATTGGCATTGGTCTGAAGTGCTTCATCAATTGCGCGTCGGAGTGCCTGAAGCCAGGGGCGGCGATCGTCGTCATTAAGCGAAATACCTTGACGCATTTTTTCAATGTTTGCATCAGAATGAAAATCATCTGCATCTTTGAACTTCCAATTCAGTTCTAATGCCAGACCTCTACCAATCGTCGTTTTTCCAGAGCCAGAGACTCCTATAAGCAGAATCACCATGACTTTTTACAACCTCTCAGAAATCGCTATTGGGGCGTGATCAAACAAAGCTTAAGCTCTCAGAGATAGGAGTTGAATCGACCCAATTATGTTTTATTCCTACTCATCTTAACCAGCGTAAAAGGTTGCTACAAGAACAACTCAACCACTGTAGGCTTAGTTACTTTTCCCATGGCGTTGCGGGGTAATTCTTCAATAACTAGAATTCGAGTGGGCACTTTATAGACTGCCAATTGCTCTTTTGCCCAACTCCTGAAAGCTTCTAATGACAAACCTTGGGTTGCATATGATTCTTCTTTGCGCAACACGAGCGCCGCACAAACTCGCTCACCCCACTCTAGGTCAGGAACTCCAACCACAGCACATTCCTGAATCAAAGGATGGGTTCGTAACACTTCCTCAATTTCTAGCGCTGAAACTTTGTACCCGCCTGTTTTAATAATATCTACGCTCATTCGACCTAAGATCCGATAGCGATCGCCCTCAATTACAGCAAAGTCTCCGGTACGAAACCAGCCGTCATCGAAAGCTTTTGAAGTGGCTTCTGGGTTTTGCCAATATTCTAAAAATACTCCAGCGCCTTTGACTTGAATTTCTCCCGGTGTTCCAGGTGACACGATTCCCATCTCATCGACTAATCTCACATGCACTTGAGGCAGAGGCTTGCCCACTGAGCCTGCCCCTCTCTGACCGTGTAAAGGATTGGAAAGCGCCATTCCAATTTCAGTCATTCCATATCGCTCTAATAAGAAGTGACCGCTGATACTATGCCATTTTTCTAAAACTTGAACGGGTAACGCCGCCGATCCAGAAACCATCAGACGCATTTTGGCACACCCAGCGATTCTGCGCTGCTGGCGATCGCGCATCTTTTCATCATCCAAAGGATGACTAGCAGCATCCCAGGCAGCAATCAACTTTGCATAAATCGTTGGAACTGCCATAAATAGAGTCAAGTCACCCTCACTGAT
Source organism: Timaviella obliquedivisa GSE-PSE-MK23-08B (assembly GCA_019358855.1). Taxonomy (NCBI): domain Bacteria; kingdom Bacillati; phylum Cyanobacteriota; class Cyanophyceae; order Oculatellales; family Oculatellaceae; genus Timaviella; species Timaviella obliquedivisa. Next base: position 83,101 of record JAHHII010000017.1, read on the forward strand.
GCGGCTCCAAACTGCTTCAGCATCAAACTTAGGAACCATGTGGCACTCTGCTCCCACCCATAGGGCGCAGGTCAACACGTTGATAATTCCATGAATATGATGCAACGGCAGAACATGCAAAATGCGATCATCAGCCACCCATTCCCAGGCAGTGACCAAGCTCGTCACCTGCGCTTGAATGTTATCGTGGGTGATGACTACGCCTTTCGGTTTGCCCGTTGTCCCGCTGGTGTAAAGAATTAATGCCCGTCTGGTGGTCGCGATCGCGGGGAGAATGGCAGGGGTTGGGAGCGGATCTGATGTCAAAATTAAGCGCAAGTGGTGGGCTTCAGCGATCGGACGGAGGATTGTTTCAAAACTAGGATGCGCCACAATAACTGATGCGCTGCAATGGGTAATGACGTACTCTAATTCAGGGCGTGGGTGAACCTGGCACAACGGTACCGCAATGCCGCCAGCCCGCCAAATTCCCCATTGAGTAGCAACATACTGAAACCCAGAGGGAATGAGAAAGGCAATGCGCTGTTCTTCTAAGTCTTCTGCACTATTGAGCAACCGGGTCGCAATTTGCCCAGACACATGAAGTAAATCCTGGTAGCTAAATGCTCCTTCAGTAGCAACGATCGCTGTTCTCTCGTGATGCTTTTGAGCCTGGGTAATCAGTGGAAGATTCACGCTTCTATCCCAAGTGAGGGTTGATGGAGGGCGGTATATATTGCATTGAAAGCATATAGCAATCTTCAGCAGAATGTTAGTCCACTTGCAGAATTTTGTAAAACAGACAGGAGCTTGAGTTCATTAAAGTAAAGATGCTTCATCCATAAACCACGGTAGATTAGTGGCGTTGCTGAATTCAAGTATGAATCGGTGGGTAGCGACTTTCTGGAACGCCCCTTAAATTCCCCACACGTGAGGGACTTTGAAGGTTCGGGAGTCCTCCAGAATGGGGGGTTGGGGGGCGAATTCATACCATCATTCAGCAACGCCGATTAGTTTCATTACCTCTCCATTACCCTCTCTTACGAAAACTATGGATATCTCAGTTAGAAAAGATTGGTTACAAAGCCATACCCTGCTGGGAACGATCGCCCCCGCCGCACTCAGCGCGATCGCCACCCACTTGCAAGAAACCCATATCTCTGCCAATCGCCGCCTTGTTCTTGAAGACACCGTTCCTGACGCGCTATACATTCTTTATAGCGGACATGTTGAAAGCTACCGGACTAGTCCCAACAGTATGGCGAGAGCCGTTGGAATGCTGCCGGGTTCGGTTCTCTATCTCAAGGAACTTCTACTAAATCAAACCGCTGATGAAACTAGCATTACCTTAGATGATTGTGTTCTTTGGCAAGTTTCGCGCGACGAGTTTTTAGCCATCGCCCAGCAGCATCCTGAAATTGCTCAAGCCCTTTCAAAACAGCTAGCCACTGATTTGCAACGCGCCGAATCAGAATTAGCTTATGAGCGCGATCGCTCAGCGGCTTTGCGTCCCTATGTTGTTCCTAAGGTAAGACGGGGCATTGTCGGTTCTAGCCGCTACGCCGTGCGCTTGAGGCAAGATATCAAAAAGGCAACTCAAGAAACAGGCGCTGTTTTAATATTGGGAGAACCTGGTCTGAACAAAGACAATATTGCCGCATTAATTCATTTTGGGTCGCGCGATCGCAAAGAACCTTTAATCAAGGTTAATTGCAGTACGCTCCAAGCCAATGGAGTAGAACTCTTTGGGCGCGGCACTAAGCCAGGGCTGCTGGAATGGATTGGGCACGGCACCGTAATGCTCAACAATTTAGAAGATCTACCTACCGAACTTCTAGACAAACTTAAACAGTTATTAAACACGGGCGAATATACTCCTGTATCGCGAGAAGACACAGAGTCCCTGCCCAAACAGACCGAAGCTCGGATCATGATGATTGCAGAAAAAGTCATTCCTCAGATCTCTCAGTGCAAGCTGATTAAGCACAGTATTAAGGTGCCGCCGCTGCGAGTTCGGAAGGCAGATATCAAAGCTCAGGTTGAATATTACCTGGGGTTGCTCTGTCGATCGCGTGGTTTAAGTCAACCTAAGGTCACCCCAGAAGCATTGAGGCGACTGCAAGGCTACGATTTTCCGGGCAATTTAACCGAGTTAGATAATTTGCTGGCGCGGGCTTTGGTGCAGGCAGGAGGAGCAACTGAATTAACAGAAGAAGTCTTCTGGGCGGCGGGTGGCAAAGAACGACGGTTTCGAGTAAATTTGCTTAACGCTTACCCGTGGCTGCGGCGCTTCTTGCGCAGTGAGTGGTATCCCGATCGCATTAACTATGGCTTGACGCTGGTGGGCTTTGCGCTAGCCGTGGCAATTTTGCTCTTTGGCCCTCAAAGCCGCGATCGCAATTTTGTGTTGAATCTTTTTTGGGATTGGTGGTGGCTAGGAAGTTTGTTGATCTTTCCATTTTTGGGACGCATTTGGTGTGCCTTTTGTCCGTTCATGATTTATGGCGAACTGGTGCAGAAACTGTCGCTCAAGTGGTTTCCTCGACAGTTGCGATCGTGGCCGCGCCAGGAAGCCGAGCGGATTGGTGGCTGGTTCTTATTTGGGTTATTTGCCTTAATTTTGCTTTGGGAAGAGCTATGGGATTTAGAAAATACGGCATATTTATCAGGCTGTTTACTCCTCCTCATTACGGCAGGCGCAGTAATATTTTCGCTTTTGTTTGAACGGCGATTTTGGTGTCGCTACCTCTGCCCCATTGGTGGCATGAACGGGATGTTTGCCAAACTCTCAATGATTGAACTACGGGCACAGCAAGGAATTTGTTCGGCAACCTGCACTACTTACCAATGCTATAAAGGCGGTTCGCAAAAGGGCGAGGGTCAAGAAACGGGCGGTTGCCCTATCTATTCTCATCCAGCACAGCTACAAGACAATAAAGATTGTGTTCTGTGCATGACCTGCTTAAAAGCTTGTCCCCACCGATCAGTAGAATTAAATTTGCGTCCGCCTGGAATTGAACTCTGGACAACTCATAAAGCAAATTATCCTGAAGTTGCGTTGTTGTTTCTACTATTTGGCGCTACGTTTTTGCACAGATTGCCCGAGATTGAACAACAGTTAGGCTTGAATTTGCATTTAGAGAATTTTGGCAGTCACACGTTAGTTTCGATCGCAGCCTTATTAGTGCCCATTGCGATCGCCCTTCCCACACATTTTTTAATTCGATTACTGAGCAGTAAACATCGCCCCTTCGTAGAATTAGCATACGGATATTTGCCCCTGGCGATGGGCGGATTGTTGGCTCACTTTCTCCGGTTGGGGCTTTCTGAAGGCGGTCAGATTATTCCAGTCACCTTTGCAACCTTTGGGCTAGCAACAGCCAACCTTCCCCTCTGGATTGCTCATCCTGCGGTAGTTGCATTTCTACAGACCGTTGCGTTATTTTCATCGGTTTTAGCCAGCGTAGTGTTAACTCAAAAAATTGCTCGTCAACCGTTCTTGAAGCTGTTACCCCAGCATTTTGCGGGCGTGGCGATCGCTCTTTTGATGGGCAGCATAATTGTGGGATGGTAAATTTCTGCAACGGAACAGATCAGGGTTGCTAAGAGGATGTCTGAGAAGTATCAAGGATTCTTACACTCGCCCCCCAACCCCCCATTCTGGGGGACTTCCGCACCACTCCTCCTTCAAAGTCCCCCAGAATGGGGGATTTAGGGGACGGATCGGATAACAATCTAGACTTCTCAGATATCCTCTAAGTGTAATGAGGGAATCCCATCTTTGCAGCCCTCATCCCCATAAGGGAGTTGCATGAAAATAAAACATCAGTGAATCAGTAAGATGCATTAACTTTTCAGCCCCCTAAGTCCCCCCATTTTGGGGCAGGACTTCCAAACCTTTCAAAGTCCCCCAATTTGGGGGATTTAGGGGCAGGTTAGGGCGTTATTTAATTGCAACTCCCTAAAAGCAGAAAGGGGGTCGGAGCAGAGTCCTTATTTGAGTTTGAGTTTGGGGGGACGATCGAAATTCTGATGTTTTATCAGACACAATCACAGATACAGGTGATGTTCAAACACTTGCTACTGCCACAACTTTTCTAAGATCGCCCATTCCTGATCCAACAAAGATCATTCTCATCGCAACAAACATTGCGATCGTTCTTTCAAAGGCTATTCTCATCGCAGCAAAGATCATTCTCATCGCAACAAACATTGCGATCGTTCTTTCAAAGGCTATTCTCATCGCAGCAAAGATCATTCTCATCGCAACAAACATTGCGATCGTTCTTTCAAAGGCTATTCTCATCGCAGC